>DASXGF010000119.1:0-14342 GCA_036489275.1 Myxococcaceae bacterium
CGTGCTCCAGGCAGCGCCCGGCGCCGGCAAGACCACGCGCGTCCCCCGAGCTCTCCTCGATGCCAGCGCCTTCCAGGACGAGCTGTGGGTCCTCGAGCCCCGTCGCCTCGCGGCCCGCCTCGCCGCCGCCCGCGTCGCCGAGGAGCTCGGAGAGCCGGTGGGCCAGCGCGTCGGCTACCAGATCCGGTTCGACGAGGTGGCCTCGGCCGCCACCCGCGTCCGCTTCGTCACCGAAGGCGTGCTCACCCGCCGCCTCCTCTCCGACGCCGGCCTCCGCGGCGTGGGTGCGGTGATCCTCGACGAGTTCCACGAGCGTCACCTCCCCACCGACCTCGGGCTGGCCCTCCTCCGGCGGCTGCGCGCGCAGCGCCCGGGCCTCCGGCTCCTGGTCATGTCCGCGACCTTCGACCCGGCTCCGGTGGCCCGCTTCCTTGGCGAGGCCCCGGTGCTGACCTCCGAGGGCCGCGTCTTTCCGATCGAGATCGAGCATCTCCCCGCGGCCGACAGCCGACCCCTCGAGGCCCAGGTCCTCGCCGCCTTGAAGCGCCTCGGCGGCCGGGTGACCGACGGCCACGTTCTCGTCTTCCTTCCCGGCGCGACCGAGATCCGCCGGGCGCAGGAGGCCTGCGCCGAGTACGCCGAGCGCCACGGCTTCCGCGTGCTCCCGCTCCACGGCGACCTGCCCGCCGAGGCACAGGACCACGCGGTGCGGCCGTCCCGTGATCGCAAGCTCATCCTCTCCACCAACGTGGCCGAGACCTCGGTCACGGTGGAGGGCGTGGCGGCGGTCATCGACTCGGGCCTCGCCCGCGTGGCCTCGCACTCGCCCTGGAGCGGGCTGCCCTCTCTCCGGGTGCAGCCCATCAGCCGCGCCAGCGCCGCACAGCGCGCCGGTCGGGCGGGCCGCACGCGCGCCGGCGTCTGTCTCCGACTCTTCACCCAGAGCGCTCTCGATCGGCGCCCCGAGCGCGACCTCCCGGAGATCGCCCGCGCCGATCTCGCCGAGACCGTCCTCGCGCTCTCCGCCGCGGGCGCCCCCGACCCACGCGCCTTCGACTGGTTCGAGGCGCCGCCATCCGCCGCCCTCCAGTCCGCCGAGGCGCTCCTGGCGGATCTCGGCGCCCGTGCTCCGGACGGCGCGCTGACCGACGTCGGGCGCCGGCTCCTCGCCTTTCCGGTGCACCCGCGCCTGGGCCGCATCCTGCTCGAGGGCGAGCGCCGCGGCGTCGGCGCCGAGGCAGCCCGGGCGGCGGCCGTTCTCTCCGAGCGACCTTCCCGCCCCGGCCCGGCCTTCGGCGACGCTCGCCGGAGCGGACCCACCCTGAGCGGGCGCTCCGACGTGCTGGAGCTGATGGAGGTCTCCGGCTCCGGCGAGCGGTCACGCGGCTCGGCCCAGGCGGTGGAGCGCACCACCCGCCAGCTGGCGCGAGCGCTCCGCGATCGGGGCCGACGCCCACCCCCGGCCGAGCGAGAAGACGCGCTGCTCCTGTCGCTGCTCGCCGGATTCCCCGACCGGGTGGCCCGACGCCGGAAGCCGCACGCGCCGGAGCTGGTGCTCTCCGGTGGAGGCAGCGCGGTGCTCGACCCGGTGAGCGTGGTGCAGGAGCCGATGCTCCTCCTCGCCCTCGATGCCGAGCAGCGCACCGGCCCGCGCGGACCCGAGGTCCGCATCCGGGTGGCGAGCGCCGTCGAGCCGGAGTGGCTCCTCGAGCTCTTCCCGGAGCGACTCACCGACGAGGACCGGCTGGTGTTCAACGAGGAGTCGGGCCGGGTGGAGCGGCTCACCCGCCTCGCCTACGGCGCGGTCGCCCTCGAAGAGCGGCGCCTTCCGGCCGAGGCTTCCGCCGAGACCGAGGCGGTCCTCGCCGAGGCGATCCGTGCGCGCGGGCTCGGAACCGCGGTGGACACCACCCGGCTGGAGACGCTCCGCGGTCGGCTGGAGCTGGCCCGGACGCTCTTCCCCGACCAGGCATGGCCGGAGCTCGACGAGGCCGGGCTCGCGGCAGTGCTGGCCCGCGGACGCCGGAGCCTCGCCGACGTGCGCGAGGCGGACCCGGCGGAGCTGCTCGGCGCGCTCTCGCCGGACGCCGCGCGCCTGCTGGCCCGCGAGCTTCCGGAGCGGGTGACGCTCCCCGGTGGGCGCTCCGTCCCGGTCCACTACGTGCCCGGGCAACCGCCGTGGGTCGCCTCGCGGCTACAGGATTTCTTCGGAATGCACGAAGGACCGGCGATCGCCCGCGGCCGGGTGCCGCTGGTGCTGCACCTCCTGGCCCCCAACCAGCGGGCGGTCCAGGTGACGCAGGACCTCCCCGGGTTCTGGAGCCGCCACTATCCTTCGCTCCGGCGGGAGCTCGGACGCCGCTACCCCCGCCATTCCTGGCCGGAGGACCCGCTCCATGCAGCACCCCCACCGCCCCGACGCGGCTGAGCAGTCGGATCACGCGGAGGGTTCACGGGGAAGTGGCGACCGTCGGCGGGGGGTGTTAGCTCCCCACCCGCTGCCTCCACCTGGACCCCCGATGACTCGCCGAGTCCTCCTCGCCTCGCTCAACGCCGGGGGCGGTCACCACGCGCTGCGCGACTCCTTCGCGGCGTCGCTAGCCCGCGTCGACCCCGGACGTCAGGAGCTGGAGCCGGTGGTGTGGACCTCGGCCGACCGCTTCATCGACCGGTTCTACTCGATGTGCGTGCGCTTCCTTCCTCGGTTCCAGGGGAAGATCGTCGAGCTGAGCGGCCAGCCCTGGGCGTTGCGAACCGCCATGGCGCTCAGCCCGCAGCTCCACACCGAGGCCCTCGCGCTGCTGCGGCGGGAGCGGTTCGACCTCCTGCTGACCACGCATCCCATGCAGGCGATCACCTTCGCCGAGGTCCGGCGAGAGTTCGGCCTCGACACGCCGCTGGTCCTCGCCGTTCCGGACTACGGCGTTCCCGCCTCGGGGTACCTCCCGCCCATCACGCGGTTCCGCTCCGATGCGCTCATCGTGATGGAGGAGAGCACCCTCGAGCACTACCGGTCCCTCGGAGTGCCCGACGATCGGCTGCACCTCTCCGGCTTCCTCACCCGCGAGCCCTTCGTTCGCGTCGGTGCCCGCCACCGCGCCGAGGGTCGAGACACCGCCCGCTCCGGGCTGAAGACCGAGGTCGCCGCGGCGCACCCCGACTTCGCCTCCTTCGACCTCTCGCGTCCGACGGTTCTCTTCCTCGGCGGCTCGGCGTGGACGGTGAAGACCGAGCCGGTGCTCCAGGCCGTGCTCGACGACCGCGAGCTCCGCGGCATGGTGAATGTCGTCGTCGTCGCCGGGAGGGATCGCGCCTTCGAGACGCGGCTCCGCGACCGCGCCGGAAACGGCTTGCACGTCTTCGGCTTCGTCGCCCCCGAGGTGCTCGCCGCGCTGATGGGGCTCGCCGACGTTCCGGTCCTCGGCAGCCTCGCCCCCGCGACGCTGCAGGAATTGCTCGAGGTGGGCCTCGGCCCGCTGCTCCTCTTCCACTTCATCCCCGGTAGCGAGCGCGCGCACGTGGGCTACATCGAGACTCAGCGACTCGGGGTGTACGCCCCCGAGACCGCGGAGATGCTCCGTCTGGTGCGCGAGGTGCTGAGCCTGTTGCCGGCGTCCGAGCAGCTCGCCCGCGCCCGTGACGGATTCCGGGAGCGAGCCCGGCTGCTGCGCTCGCGCAGCGTGGAGCGCGCGCTGCAGCTGCCCCGCTTCCTCGAGCAGATGCTGGAGGCCCCGCCGATCAGCCGCGGCGGAGCGCGCGCGGTCGGCTAGGTCCGCTCAGAAGCGCTTGCGCGCCTCGACGTGGTCGATGCCGGCCTCGTCGAACACCGCACCCACGGTCTTGTAGCCATGGTGCTCGTAGAAGCCGAGCGCGTAGAGCTGCGCGTGCACCAGCACGCCGGTGAGCCCGCGGCGACGCGCCTCGCGCTCCAGCTCGCCCAGGAGCATGTTGCCAACGCCCTGCGTCCGGTGCGACTGGAGCACGGCCATCCGGCCGATCTGTCCCCAGGTGCCCTTTTCGCCCTCGGGCGCCCTGGTCAGCACGACCAGCCGTCCGGTGCCGATGGCGTGCCCCTCGGCAAACGCCAGCAGGTGATGGGCGCGCACGTCCTCGGCGTCACGCTCGACCGTCTCCGGGACGTGCTGCTCCTCGATGAATACGACCTCGCGGATCGCCAGCGCCTGGAAGAGGTCGGCCTCGTTCTTCACCGCAGCGATGACGAGGTTGATGTCCGCGGGGGCCGTCATTCGGGAGCTGAAACCTAACGCCTGGGACTGTCGTCTCAACTGAACGCCGCGGCCCGGCCCTGACCGATGCCGCAGCTCTGACATAACCCGGGCCGCGGCGCCGCGCGCGGTGCGAAGGATGCTGCGCACCGCCGCGAGACCGACGACGCGCACGCTGCGCGCATGGCACACCGGGTCGTCCGCCGGGTCGTCTCCGCCCCGCCCGCGACTCGCGCGCCGGACGAAGGTCTCGCGGCGAGGACTGACCGCCACCGGACGTCCCGAGGCAGCACGGCCGGCACGAACCTTGTTTCGGCCTCGCTCGATGCAGCCCGAGCGCGTCGAGCCACCCCCGAGCGAGGCAGCTTCCTCTCCGCGCAGGCGGTTCGAGGAAGTTCTCCGTGCGCGGACCGAGCGTCCGGTCCGGAATTCGCCGGCGCCACCTCGGAAGCAACGGACTTCCGCGGCGATCCGGCCGCCCCGCCCGGCTCAGCACCATTTGCCCGCGACTCTCAGAGACGCGGCGCGCCGCGAGATGGACGACTCGGCGCGGGAGCGCATCCAGGACGGCGCGGTGGCCACCGCCCAGGCGACGCGCCGACTCGAGACGCGAGGCGCCGAGCTGCTGCGTGCGGCGCTGAACGTCGAGGCCTCGACACAGGGGACGACGCGCCGCGCGGAGCCCGAGGCGACGGCCAGTCATGGAATCCGGGTCGAGAGACCCGCGGGCGGCGCGTCACTTGCCGAGCCCACGGACACGGCGGCGAGCACCGACGGCGTCACGCCCCCACGGGAGGACCGGGTGGAACGGGCGATGGAGCTGGTCGAGCGCATCGAGCGCTTCGTGCGCAGCGGACGCCCTTCGCTGGCGCTCACGCTCCGCGGTCAGCTTCCGGGCCGGCTGGAGATCGAGCGCGTCGCGCCCGGAACCATCGACCTTCGCCTCTCCTCGCGCCGCGCCGTCCCGGAGCGTGCACTGGAGGAGATTCGCCAGGCCCTCGAGGCGCGCGGACTGTCCGTGCGCAGGCTCGAGACGTCGCGCCCTACAGCTTCAGCAGCGGACGCTTGTTCTCCTTGTCCTTGAACTCCTCCGCCTCGGGCAGCGGATCTTTCTTCTCGGAGATGTTGGGCCACGTCTTGGAATAGGTGGCGTTGATCTCCTTGTACTCGGCCCACTTCTCGGGAAGGTCCGACTCGGGGAAGATCGCCTTGGTCGGACACACCGGCTCGCAGGCTCCACAGTCGATACACTCGTCCGGGTGGATGACCAGCATGCTCTCGCCCTCGTAGAAGCAGTTGACGGGGCAGACCTCCACGCAGTCGGTGTACTTACACTTCACGCAACCGTCGGCAACGATGTACGCCATGGCGGCGAATCTCCGCTTGTGAGGCGCTCGCCTCGCCGGGGAGCGCACGCTCAAACTGAGCGCATCCGGTCCTCGGGGGCAAGCAGGAGTTGGAGCTAGCGACCGAGGAGACCTCTGGCTCGCATGAGCTCGGCGACGAGCACCGCGCCCTTCGCGGCGCCCATCTTGGTGTTGTGCGAGACCAGCACCAGCTTGACGCCGTTCTCCAGCACCGGCTCCTCCCGGAGCCGGCCCACGCTGGTGGCCATGCCACCGTGGGTGTCGCGGTCCAGCCGCGGCTGCGGGCGGTCCTGCGCGTCGAGCACCTCGATCCACCGCGGCGCCGACGACGGCAGGTCGCGGGCCTCGGGGCTTCCCTCCCAAGTCCGGAGCGCGTCCTTCACCTCGTCGAGGCTCGCCGGCCGGCCGAGACCGACCGAGACCGTCTCGGTGTGCCCGTCCTGGACGGCGACCCGCGTGCAAGTCGCGGAGATCTTGAGCGGCAGCGGCTCGACGCTCGAGGCGCCCTGCGCCCAGCGGCCGAGGATCTTTCGAGTCTCCGCCTCGACCTTGCCCTCTTCCTTCGCGATGTACGGCACCACGTTGTCCAGGATGTCGAGCGCCGCAACGCCCGGGGAGCGACCTGCGCCGGAGACCGCCTGGAGCGAGGTCATCACCACCGAGCGGACGCCGAAGCGGGCCACGAGCGGGGCGAGCACCACCGCCAGCCCGGTCGTGGTGCAGTTCGGGATCGGCGCGACCCAGCCCTTCCAGCCCCGGGCCCGCTGCGCGGCGACCAGGTCCACGTGCCCGGCGTTGATCGGAGGGATGAGCAGCGGAACGTCCGGCTCCATCCGGAAGAGGCTGGCGGCGCTGATCACCGGGACGTCGGCGGCGAGCCGGGGCTCGAGGTCCTTCGCCACGTCCGACTCGACGGCGGAGAAGACCAGGTCCACGCCGCGCGCCGGAGCGCCCGGGTCGAGCAGCCGCATCGCGGCGACCTCGGGCGGGATGGGCTCGCCGAGGAACCAGGCCCCGCCCACCGCATCGTCGTACCGCTTACCCGCGTTCCGCGGCGAGGCGGCGATCGCGCCCAGCTCGAACCAGGGGTGGTCGCGGAGGGCGGAGACGAACTGCTGGCCGGCGATGCCGGTGGCGCCCACGAGGAGAGCGCGAAGCTTGGCCATGGCGGTATCCTGCCATTCCTTGACCGGTACAGCGGCCGTGCCCTACAAGCGGGAGGGCTCCGGGCGCCATCGCCAAGTGGTAAGGCAAGGGTCTGCAAAACCCTCATTCCCCGGTTCGAATCCGGGTGGCGCCTCTTCCCTGACGTGACTCGGCCCAGCGGGACAGGTGTGGCGTGGCTGTTCACCCTCGCCCTCGCCGGATGCGCGGCGTCGCGTCCGCCCGCCCCGAGCCCTGCGCCTCCTCCTCCGCCGCCGGTGGTGACGGTGTCGCCGGCGCCCGAAGCCCCCGACGCGGGCCCGACGCTGGACGTCCCTCCCCCTCCGTCGGCCCGCAGGCTGGACGTCCGGGCGGGCGAGCCGACGGTCCCGGTCCGGTTGATGGAGAACCGGCGCGAGGTGACGTTCGTCCCCGCTGGGCGGGTGCGGCTCGTGCTGGTGGGCGAGCCGGACAAGGTGGTCGAGGCGCCGGGTGGGACGCCGCTGGTGGTGCGCTGGCTCGACGGCACGCCGGCGGACCGGCAGTTCCGGGTCCAGGTGGCGGAGCTGGCATGGGCGGACAAGGAGGGCATCGCGGCGGAGCGCACCGGCTGGGAGAGCCGCGGCTTCCAGGTGCGCCTCGAGCAGCTGGGACAGGTGTACGGGATCGTGGGGAAGATCCTGGACAACCGGAAGGTGCTGGTGCTGCTCGAGCCGGCGCTTCCCGCCGCCGAGGCGGCCGCGCGACAGGGCGAGGTGCTGCGGACCTTGGGGGTGCGGACCACGCTGGCCGAGGAGGTGCGGACCGCGTCACGGGTCCGGCTGCGGCTGGACATGGCCGACGGCACTCCACTCGGCGTCAGCGAGGGGCCCATCCGCGCAGAGACACCGGGCGGCGAGGGCTTCGAGGTGCGCTCGGTCGAGTTCGCGGTCGGCTACCCGAACCATGGCTTCGAGACCCGCGACTACCGTGGCGCGCTCTCCTTCTCCGCCGACGCGCAGGGAACCATCGCGGTGGTCAACCTGGTCTCGCTGGAGGACCTCCTCCGGGGGCTGGTGCCCTCGGAGATCTTCGCCGCCGCGCCGGCCGAGGCGCTGAGGGCCCAGGCGGTCACCGCGCGGGGCGAGGTGCTGGCCAAGGTCGGCACCCGCCATCTGGCCGATCCCTACCTGCTCTGCTCCGAGCAGCACTGCGCGGTCTACCGGGGACGGACGGGCGAGACGCCGTCCACCAACGCCGCGGTGGAGGCGACGCGGGGGCTCGCGCTCTTCTCCACCGAGGGCAGGCTGGTGGACTCGGTCTACAGCGCGGTCTGCGGCGGGCACACCGAGGACAACGAGGCGGTGTGGGGCGGCGTGCCCGACCCGAGCCTCCGCGGACGGCCCGACGTGCTGGAGCCGGTGAGCGGGATGCCCGATCCGCGCCGCTCACCGGAGAAGTTCCTCGCCTTCGACCTTCCCGCTGCCTGCCGGCGGGGGCGCTTCGCCCAGCCCACCCGGTACCGGTGGGAGAAGCGGTTCTCCGTGCAGCAGCTGGACGCGCTCCTCGAGCCGCTGGGCATCGGCTCGGTCCGGCACTTCCAGCCCGTCGAGCGTGGCGCCTCCGGCCGGGTGCGGCTCCTCCTCGTGTCCGGGACGCGGGGGGCGACCGAGCTCCGCGGCGAGCTGACGATCCGGCGTCAGCTGGGGATGCTCAACAGCGCCCTGTTCGTGGTGAACGAGGAGCGGGACGCGCGCGGCAACCCGGTGGCGTTCGTCTTCCGCGGCGGGGGCTGGGGGCACGGGGTCGGTCTGTGTCAGACCGGGGCGATTGGCCGTGCCGAAAGCGGACAGGACTACAGGGCAATCCTCCGGCATTATTTCAATGGCGCCGAGGTTGCGCGTATTTACGAGTAGGGAGGGGGCCCTGGCTGGAACAGCCCTCCCTCCCCCAGGTTATGTAGGACCGCCACGTTGAGCCTGCCCGCCTCCAGCCTCCGCCGCCGACGCCGTCGCCCGGCGGCGACCGCGCTCATCGCCACGCTCCTGGCGTTCCTGTTCCACGCCAGCGTCTTCGGCTTTCTCCTGTTGATGAACTTCGTGTCGGTGAAGTGGCCCGGGGGAGATCGGGCGAAGCCCAAGCCCCAGGCGGTGACCCTCCGGAACCTCGACGCCAGGGCCTGGGCGAAGGCCCGCGGTCAGCCGCGCGAGCAGGAGCGCCCCGAGCCCCAGCGCCGCGCCGAGGCCAAGAAGCCCGAGCCCAAGGACGAGAAGAATCCCAGGGGCCAGGTGGTGGACGTCGCCCCCGGCAACGAGCAGGAGTCCCCCGACGCCAAGTTCCTGGCGGAGAAGAACAACCGGGTCGACAAGGAGAGCAAGGCCAAGGACCAGACGCCGTTCTACCGGAACGCGATGCCGAAGCAGACCGCGACCGAGGAGCGGACCACGACCGGGAAGGACAACGCCTCGCAGCTGGTGGTCCAGGGCAACAACGGCACCGGGCAGGATGCGCGGCCGGCGCAGAAGGGCGGCGGGCAGAAGCCGGTCTTCGACGTCCCGACGCTCAAGCAGCGGGACAAGATCGCCCTCAAGGAAGAGACCAACAAGGGTCCCGGGGCGAGCGTCCGGAACCAGGGCGAGAGCGCGCCGCTCCAGGGCAACTCCGACCGGCTGCGCGTCGATCCGGGCAAGCCCGGCGAGGAGGGCGAGGAAGGCAGCAGCGGCAAGGCCGGGCTCCCCACCCTTTCCCAGCTGATGCCCAGCAGCGCCGCGCTGGACAAGATCATCGGCGCCGCTCCCAACGATCACCTGGACGTCGACCAGGGCGAGGGGACGTTCCTCAACACCCGGGAGTGGAAGTACGCCACGTTCTTCAACCGGGTGAAGCAGGCGGTGGGTCGCAACTGGGATCCGAACGAGCCGCTCCGCCAGCGCGACCCGACCGGGGAGATCTACGGAGGGCGCGACCGCTACACCATCCTCGACATCACGCTCGGCGGCGACGGGCTGGTGAAGGACATCAAGGTGCAGCGCTCCAGTGGCGTCGACTTCCTCGACGAGGCGGCGATCGTCAGCTTCCGCCGCGCCCAGCCGTTCCCCAACCCGCCCCCGGGGCTGATGGGCACGAACGGCACCGTCACCTTCCCCTTCGGGTTCTACCTGGAGACGGGTGGCCGGCCGCTGATGCGGATCTTCCGCAACAACTGACGTGGGGGTTGCCAGGGCAGCGGCACAGCTGTTCCTGACCATCGCCTGGATGGCAGGGTTCAAGGCTCCCTCGTCCAGCGCGCAGTTCCGGGAAGCGGAGTGCCGCGCCCAGCCCTTGCCCAACCCGCCCCCGGGGACCTGCTTGGCCCGGACGGCACGGTCACCTTCCCCTTCGGGTTCTACCTGGAGACCAGCAAGCGGCTGATTCGATCTTCCGGAGCAACCGAGGCTCCTGCCGCCCCTCAGTGAATTCCGACCCGGCCCCGCACCGACTCGATGAGCTTTCGGGAGTCGAAGCCAACGCCAGAGCGAAAAACCAGCTCGACGTTCTCGATGTCGGCGATGTTCTTCGCTGGATCGCCCTTCACCAGAACCAGGTCGGCGCGCTTCCCCGGCGCCACAGTGCCGATCTCTCCCTCCTCCCCGAGGAAGCGCGCCCCGTTCCGGCTCGCGATGGAGATCGCCTCCACTGGACTGAAGCCAGCCTCGACCAGGAGCTCCACCTCGCGCTGGTCCCCGAAGCCCGGTAGCACCCCGCCGTTGCCGGTGGGGTCGGGACCGGCGAGCAGAAGCCCTCCGGCGCGCGCGAAGGCGAGCTCGAAGTCCATCTCCTTCCGGAACGCGGCCTCGGGGATGTCGGCGCTGCCGCCCACGCTGTTCACCCGGGCGCGAACCGTGAGGTAGCTCTCCCTCGCGACGGGGGACATCGCCTCGAGCACGCGCTGCTGGATGGGCGGGCGGCCTCGCACGTACGCCTCGAAGACCGGGAGCGTGGAGGTGACGGCGACATGCCGGGCGACCAGTGAGCTGATGAGAGACTGGACCCGGGCGCTCCCGAGGTCGGTCTTCATCCACCCCGCGAGCTGCACTAGACGATCGGGACAGACGTCCGGCTTTTTCTCCGCGACGACCTCGCTGTCCGAGAAGACCGGGCCGTGCTCGAGGTCGTCGATCCCTGCGGCGATGGCCTCGGGCCAGGTGACCGCGCAGAGATGTCCGGTCACCTTGAGCTTGTGCCGGTGCGCCTCGTCGATGCTGGCCGCGAGCTGGTCACGGCCCAGGTGCATGTAGGCCTTGAACGAGTCCATCCCGGAGCGGGCCCAAAAGTCGACGATCTGGCGGGCCTCCTCGGGGCTCCCGATCTCGTGCATCTGGGCGAAGGGCGTCCCCTTTCCCTCGAGGTACGGCGCGGTCGGGTGAATTCGGGGTCCGGGCAACAGCCCGGCGTCGATGCGTCGCTTCACCCGGAGGTCCGCCGCGGGCTCGATGCTCCCCGTCGTCCGGAGCGTCGTCACGCCGGCAGCGAGCGAGAGCCGCGGCGCGGTGAAGGAGATCTCCTGCATGAAGCGCCCGGGCTCCGGGTAGCCTCCCTGGGGATCCTGCTGCTGCACGTTGGACGCCGAGTAGAAGAGGTGGTCGTGCATGCCCACCAGCCCGGGGAGCACCGTGTACCCATGATGGTCGAGGACCTTCGCGTCCTTCGGCACCTGGACCGAGCGTGCCGGGCCAACGGCCTGGATCCGTCCGGAGACGACGACCACCGACTGGTCCTCGCGCACCGGGCCACCCGTTCCGTCCACCACGCGCACGTGAGTGAGCACGAAGGCCGGGACATCCACCGCCACGAACGGACGGACGTCCGGTCCGAAGGAGTCCGCCCGGGCGCCGGGTCCGAGGAGAAGCAGGACCCAGGCTGCTGCAGAGATCTTCGCGGACACGCCGCACCTCCTCCCGGCTGGAGTCACCCCACCGGTGCAGGGAGCCTACTGCGGCTGCCCTGACGACTGTTGTCGCAGCCGCTCTGACGACGCTGACGGTTTCCCGCTCGAGCATCGCCACCGTGGCTCCCGGGCGCGGCTGCCCTGACCTACGCGTAGTCCTCGACGGGCGGACAGCTGCAGATGAGCTTCCGGTCGCCGAGCACGTTGTTCAGCCGCCCCACCGCCGGCCAGAACTTGGAGGCCCGGACGAAGGCGGAAGGAAACGCCCCGAGCTGACGGGAGTACGGACGGTCCCAGCCGTCGGCGGTGACCACCTCGGAGGTGTGCGGTGCGTGCTTGAGCACGTTGCCCTCGCGCGGCTGCCGGCCAGCCTCGATCTCGGCGATCTCCTTGCGGATGGCGATCATCGCGTCGCAGAAGCGGTCCAGCTCCGCGCGGCTCTCGCTCTCCGTCGGCTCGACCATCACCGTGCCCGCGACCGGGAAGGAGACGGTGGGCGCGTGGAAGCCGTAGTCGATGAGACGCTTGGCGACGTCGTCCACCTCGATGCCCGCCGAGCGCTTCAGCGCGCGCAGGTCGAGGATGCACTCGTGCGCCACCCTCCCCCGCGCTCCGCGGTAGAGCACCGGGAAGTGGTCCACCAGCCGGGCGGCGATGTAGTTCGCGTTGAGGATTGCCACCTCCGTCGCCCGGGTGAGCCCGGCCGCACCCATCATCCGGATGTAGGCATAGGAGATGACCAGGATGCTCGCGCTGCCCCAGGGAGCCGCCGAGACCGGGCCGGTCCCCTGCGCGCCACCGACCTTCACCGCCGGGTGGCCGGGGAGAAAGGGCGCGAGGTGCTGGGCGACGCAGATGGGCCCCATGCCCGGTCCGCCGCCGCCGTGCGGGATGCAGAACGTCTTGTGGAGATTCAGGTGGCAGACGTCCGCGCCGAAGTCGCCCGGCCGGCACAGCCCGACCTGGGCGTTCATGTTCGCCCCGTCCATGTAGACCTGCCCACCGTGCCCGTGGACGATGTCGCAGATCTTCCGGATCTCCTCCTCGAAGACGCCGTGGGTCGAGGGGTAGGTCACCATCAGCGCGCCGAGGCGCGCCTGGTGCTGGGTGGACTTGGCCTCGAGGTCGGCGAGGTCGATGCTCCCGTCCTCGTCGCTCTTCACCACCACCACCTCGAAGCCGGCCATCACCGCGCTCGCGGGATTGGTGCCGTGGGCCGAGGCGGGGATGAGGCACACCTTGCGGTCGAGGTCGCCGCGGCTCTCGTGCCACTTCCGGATCACCAGGAGGCCCGCGTACTCGCCCTGGCTCCCGGCGTTGGGCTGCAGTGACACCGCGGCGAAGCCGGTGATCTCCGCCAGCATCCCCTCCAGCTCGCGGAAGAGCTGCTGGTACCCCTCGGTCTGCTCCGGCGGAGCGAACGGATGGAGGCGGGAGAAGCCGGGGAAGGTCACCGGGATCATCTCCGCGGTGGCGTTCAGCTTCATGGTGCAGCTTCCCAGCGGGATCATCGCGTAGGTGAGGCTCAGGTCCTTCGCCTCGAGACGCTTGATGTAGCGGAGCATCTCGGTCTCGGACCGGTGCCGGTGGAAGACCGGATGGCCCAGGTAGGCGCTCTTCCGGGTGAGGGCCGGGCCCCAGGACGGCGTCACCTCCGAGGCCAGCACCTCTTTCGCGAAGTCGAGCTGCTTGGCACCTGAGCCAGGCGAGAACACGCTCCACAGCGCCTCGACGTCCTCGGGACGGGTGGTCTCGTCGAGCGAGATGCCGATGCTGCGCGCGTCGATGCGCCGGAGGTTCATCTTCCGGTCGCGGGCGCGGGCCATCGCCCGGTCGGCCTCGGCCGGCTCCATCTCCAGCCGGAGCGTGTCGAACACGCTCGAGTGCTTCACCTTCACCCCGAGCTTTCCGAGGCCCCGCGCGAGCCGCGCGGTGAGGGCGTGTACGCGGGTGGCGATGGCCTTCAGCCCGTCCGGGCCGTGCCAGGCGGCGTAGAAGCCGGCCATCACCGCGAGGAGCGCCTGCGCGGTGCAGATGTTGCTCGTGGCCTTCTCGCGGCGGATGTGCTGCTCGCGTGTCTGGAGCGCCATCCGGAGCGCACGGTGACCGTTGGCGTCCTCGGACACGCCGATGATCCGGCCGGGGAGGAGGCGGGTGAACTCCTGCTTCACCGCGAAGAACGCGGCGTGCGGACCGCCGTACCCCATGGGCACGCCGAACCGCTGGGCGCTGCCCACCGCGACGTCGGCGCCGAGCTCCCCCGGCGGGGTCAGAAGAGTGAGCGCGAGGAGGTCCGTCGCCACCGCGACGTGGGCTCCCTCGGCGTGGACCCGGTCGAAGAACGAGGCCGAGTCCTCGACCAGCCCGTCGGTTGCCGGGTACTGCACCAGCGCGCCGAAGACCTTGGTCGAGAAGTCGAACGTCCGGGTGTCACCGACGATGACCGGGATGCCCAGCGCCCCCGCGCGGGTGCGCACCACCTCGACGGTCTGGGGATGCACCTTGTCGGAGACGAAGAAGGCGTCGTGGCCGGGCTTGGCCAGCGCCTGGAACAGATGCATCGCCTCCGCCGCGGCGGTGGCCTCGTCGAGCAGCGAGGCGTTGGCCACCGGCAGCCCGGTGAGGTCGATGACCATCGTCTGGAAGTTGAGCAGCGCCTCCAGCCGTCCCTGGGAGATCTCCGGCTGGTACGGCGTGTAC
>DASXGF010000207.1:0-8867 GCA_036489275.1 Myxococcaceae bacterium
GATCCCGCGGCCCGTGCGGGAGCGGCGTCGCTGCTCACCTCCGCCGTCGAGCAGTGGGCCCGGAAGACCGCCAGCGGCGCCTGACCGTCAGCGCCCGCGATCGTCGAGGCCGAGCAGCGAGAGCAGCATCTTCACCCGCTCCGAGGGGTGCCCGAACTGGTCGGCGTAGTCCGCCTGGCTCCTCCGGACCATCTCCTGGGCCTCGGCCTGGTCGTACGTCTCGGGAATCTCCACCGGCCGCTTCTCGCCCGGCATCTGCTTGTAGGTGAGGAAGTAGTGGCGGAAGCGGTCCAGCATCCCCGGGGGCAGCTCGCTCACGTCGTGGAGATGACCGTAGGCGGTATCGGAGACGAGCACCGCGATGAGCTTGTCGTCGGCCTGGTTGCCGTCGATCATCCTCAGCCCGCCGATTGGCCGTGCCCGGAGCAGCACGCCGGAGTGGCTGACGTCGCGCTCGCTCAGGACGCAGATGTCCATCGGGTCGCCGTCCCCGTCGACGTGGGACCGTCCGGTCCGCTCGGCGCAGCGCTGGCCCACCCTCACGCCGCAGTAGGTCTGGGGGATGAAGCCGTAGAGGCTGGGCGAGAAGCTGGAGTAGAGCTGCGGCCGGTCGATGCGGAGGTGCCCCGATCCCTTGTCCAGCTCGTACTTGATGGCGTCGGTGGGGACGATCTCCACGTAGACCGTCACCTCCTCGGGAGCCCGGTCACCGATCGACACCCCGTGCCACGGGTGCGCGGCGAAGCGCATCGCGAGGAGCCGCTCCAGGGTCTCCTTGTCCTCGGGGGCGCTCATGATCGCAGCATCTCCTCCACCCTGCGGTTTCCCTCGTCGAGCAGCGCCGCCACCGCATCGTGCGCCTGGTCGGTCAAGCTGTCACGGTCGTCCCGGGTGAGGCCGGCGGTGGGAATCGGCTTTCCAACGCGGAGCACAAGCGGCCGGCCGGAGCGCACCCAGAGGCCACCCTTGGGGGTGATCTCGTGGGCGCCGGCCACCGCCAGCGGGACGATCGGGACCTGAGCGTCGATGGCCAGGACCGCCGCGCCCTTCTTGAACGCCCGGAGCTTGCCGTCGATGCTCCGCGTGCCCTCGGCGAAGAAGAGGATGCTGGTCCGGGTGCGGACCTGCTCGATCGCCGCCTCGAGCCGCTGGCGGTCCCCCTCCGCCCCCGTGCGCTCGACGCGGATGTTGCCCATCGCCTTCAGCACCGCGCCGAAGATCGGGATGCGGAACAGCTCCTGCTTGGCCACGAACCGGATGTGCTTCGGCAAGCGGAGGAAGATGAAGGGGGCGTCGAAATTCGACTGGTGGTTGCACACCAGCACGCAGGTCCCGGCGGGAAGGTTCTCCAGGCCCTGCACGTCCTCGCGGGCTCCGGTGGCGCCGACGACCGCCTTGCACCAGCCACGGATGACCGCATCGGCGCGCTCGGGCCGCCCGGACAGCGCGATGACCACCGGGCCGACCACGGTGCTGCTGCCCACCGCCGAGTACGTCGCCACGGTGTGGAAGAGCTCGCCGACCTTCATACGAAGCGGTGCGCCGGGAAGAGGAGGACGTCCTCGATGCGCTCGGCGCCGAGGAGCAGCATCAGAACCCGGTCCAGCCCGAGGGCCACTCCCCCCGAGGGCGGCATCCGCCCCACCGCTTCGAGGAAGTCCTCGTCCAGCGGATAGGCGGGTCGACCGTGGGCGGCGCGGAAGGCGCGCTCCTCCTCCAGGCGGCGGCGCTGCTCCACGGCGTCGGTGAGCTCGGAGAATCCGTTGGCCAGCTCCAGCCCGTGCGCATAGAGCTCGAACCGCTCGGCGACCGAGGGGTCCTGAGGGCTGAGCCGGGCCAGGGCGGCCATCGAGGCCGGATAGTCGATCAGGAAGGTGGGCCGGTCACGCCCGAGTCGCGCTTCCACCTGCTCGAGGAAGAGGCGGAAGAAGACGTCGTCGAAGCCGTCCCCGGGCTCGGTCCGGATCCCCACCGCCCGGGCGGCCTCGGCGAGCGACGCCGCATCGGGCGCGTCGCGGAGATCGATCCCCGTCTCGCGGCGCAGGGCCTCGCGGACGGTCACCCGCTCGTACGGACGGAGGGCGAAGGGTCCACTGCCCCCGAGCGCCTCGGCGGCCGCGGCGAGGGTGGACTCGAGGTCGTCCATGATCGCCCGGTAGTCGGCCCGCGGACGGTACATCTCGAGAATCGTGAACTCGGGGTTGTGCGTCGGGCTGACCTCCCCGTTCCGGAAGACCTTGCAGATCTGGAAGATGGGTCCCGAGCCATCCGCGAGGAGCCGCTTCATCCCGTACTCGGGGCTGGTATGGAGGTAGAGCGTGCGGGGCCGCCCGACGTCGGTCTCCGGGACGAAGGGGACCTCGAACGCCCGGATGTGCGGCTCCATTCCCGGCGCCGGCACCAGAAGCGGCGTCTCGACCTCCTGGTAGCCGAGGGACTCGAGCCGGGCACGGATCGTGCGCTGGAGCAACTGGCGGGCGCGTGCCGCCCCCCATTGCGAAGGATTGGGCATCCCGGCGCGCGACGGTACAGTTCGACCCTTCATGCGTCCACGGCTCTCGCACGTCCTTCTCGTACTCCTCCTCGCTGCCTGCGCCAGTGGACCCGTCGCGCCCACCGCCCCGGCGGCGACCTCCTCCGCGCGCAACCCGGAGCGTGACGCCCTCGCCCCGGCGGTGGCCGAGCTGGCCACGAAGGCGGAGGCGCTGCTCCGGGCGCAGGACGAGCTGGTGTGGAAGCACTGGACCGAGGGCGTCCCCGCGGATCTGGCGAAGACCTACGCTGGCACCGAGAGCTGGCTCACGCCCGAGGCGGTGGCCAAGGTGTCGCGGCTGCGCGCGTTGACCACCGACGACCGGGAGCGGAGGGCACTCGACCACCTCCACGCCTACCTCGCCGGAGAGTGGATGGCGCAGCAGCTCGCCGATGTCTCCGACGCGATCGCCACGCTCGAGCAGTCGCTGACCTTCAAGGTCGCCGGGACCGATCGGCCCTACCGGAATCTCGAGTCCATCCTCGCCACCGAGCGGAGCGCGCTTCGCCGGCGGCAGATTTACGAGGCGGCGACCGAGGCGGTCGAGAAGGTCTCGGCCCTGATGGACCGCCGGGGAGCGAGGGCGGCCGAGCTGCTGCCGACCCTGAACCTCGACCCGGCGGTGTGGACCGCCCAGCTGCGGGAGGCCAGCCCGGAGGCCCTGGAGGCGCTCGCCGACTCGGTGCTCACCCGGACACAGGACGCGTGGATCGCGACGTTGACCCGCCTCGCCCAGCGGGAGCTTCAGCTGCCGCTGGACCGCATCGGCCGGCAGGACCTGCCGCGCCTCGTGCGTCTCCCGGCGACCGAGGGCTTCAAGCGCACCGAGGTGGTGTCGCGCATCCGCTCCACCCTCGGCCCGCTCCAGCTCGATCCGGCGGCGCTGAAGACGGTGACCCTCGACGCCGGGGACTCGCCGAAGAAGAACCCGCGGGGGCTGGTGCTCGGAGTGGTCGTGCCGACCGACGTTCGCATCTCGCTGAAGCCGGTGGGCGGGGCCCGCGACCAGCGGAGCGCGCTCCACGAGTTCGGCCACGCGGTGCACGATGCCTTCACCGAGGAGCGCCGCTTCGAGCTGGCGAAGCTGGGCAATCGCACCAACTCCGAGGTGTTCGCCGCGCTCCTCGAGTCGCTCATGACCGAGCCGGCCTGGCTGGAGCAGGCGGGTCTCACCGCCGACGCCACCCGGGCGTGGATCCAGGGCGTGAGCGTCCAGGAGCTGTTCCAGGTTCGCCGTGCCGCCGGAAAGGTGCTCTTCAACGTCCGCGCCTCGAAGCCCGGCGCGGATCTCGTCGCGGTGTACCGGTCGACGATGGATCGCGCGTTCGCGCTTCCGGGGACGGCACAGGACGAGGCCCGCCACACCCTGGACCAGGAGGCCACGCTCGGCGCGGCGGACTACCTCCGCGGGTGGCTGCTCGCCGCGCAGCTGAGGGCCGCGCTGGTGAAGAAGTTCGGCGCGAGCTGGTGGCAGGACCCCGGCGCCGGCGCCTTCCTCAAGCCGCTGCTCGCTCCCGGGAACGGCCAGGGCCCGGACGGGCTGGTGAAGGCGCTGGGGGAGCCCGGCATCTCGCCCGATGCGTTCGTGGCGGCGGTGCTTCCGCGCCTTTCCGGAGCGGGCCCCGAGGGACAGCCCCCGGTGCCGAAGCAGCCGGCAGCTCCCTCGACCTCGCCGCCCGGAGCAACCGCGACGGAGCCGGCGGTCACCGGAGCGACGACCGGCGCCACCTCGACGACTTCAGCCGGCGGATCGCCTGCCTCGGACGGCGAAATTCCCGAAACGGCTGGCACGAAATGACCGTTCCCGACCTCGTTTGACAGGGTCCGGCGCGATCGGCCCCCCGCCGTCGCATGTGTCGAGCTTCAGCCGGCGGTGGGTTTTCCGCAGTTCCCGCAGAACTTCGCGCCCGGGGCCAGGTCCGAGCCGCACTCGGTGCACTTCTTCCCCACCGGCGCGAGCGGCTGCCCGCAGTTGCCGCAGAACTTCCCGGTGCCCGGCGTCCCGCAGTTCGGGCACGGCGTGCCCGCGGCCGCCATGGGCGCCGCTGGAGCCGGAGGACGCTGCTGCCCCTGCTGGAAGGCCTGCGCCATCCCGAACCCGATGCCGAGCCCCGCGCCCTGGAGCGCGCTCCCGCCACCCTCACCGCCCTTGGCCATGCCCTCGGCCGCGCCGAGCATCGCCTGCCCTTGCGCGTACTGCTGGAAGCCGCCGGCGAGCTTGCTGTACGCGGTGTCCTTCGTGAGCCGCTTCAGCGTCGCCTCGTCCTCGTCCTTGATGGAGACGGTGAAGTTGCCCATCCGGACCACGGTGAGGCCGTAGCCGTCCACGTGCGGCTTGAAACCGGTCAGGACCTCCTGCTCGATCTCCTCGGTGAACGCGCCGGAGGTGACGTCGAGCAGCGCCCACTTCTTCTTCACCAGCAGCTCGGCGATGCGGTCCCGCACCACCTTGAGCACCTGGCTCTTGAACCAGGCGAGGAACTCCTCGTTGCCCGTCCGGCGCAGGCCCACCAGCCCGAGAATGAGCTTCTCCGGGTCGGTCACCTTCACCGAGAAGTCGCCGTAGACCATCGTCCCGATGCCCAGACCGGTGTCTGGATCGCGCACGTCGCCGATCGGGCCGCCGAACTTCACCCCCGGGAACTCGCGGAGGCTGACGAAGTAGATCTCGGAGACGAAGAGGTTGCCGCCGGTGAAGGCCTCGAGGAGCCGCCCCAGGAAGGGGATGTTCTGCGTCTCCAGGGTGTGCCGCCCCGGGCCCAGCTTTCCCTGCAGCTGGCCGTCCTTGACGAAGATGGCGACCTCGTCCGCGCCGACCGTGAGCTGGGTCATCATCCGGACGTTCCGCTCCGGATAGGCGTAGATGATGTCGTTCTTCGCCGCGTCGGAACGGGCAATGAAGTTGCGCTGCGCTTCACCCTTCAGACCATCGAACAGACCCAAGGCGAACCTCCGGGACTCGGCTTCGTCGCTGATCACGGGGCGAGGGCGGCGGGATTGCCCCTTGCGCCTTCCGTGCCACGAGGATCGCACAGGAGCACGCACGCTTGCGAGTGCGGGGGGGCCGCTCCGCCTCGGCCGAATTTCAGACCCAGCGGCTGACGAGCCGCTCGCGGTCGAACAGCCGGACGCTCGCCCGGACGAGGAGGATGTCGAGCACCAGCACCACCGCGCCCTGGAGCGCGTAGTAGCCGGTGCCGGCGCGGATCCATCCCGCGAGCTGCCCGGACACGAGCCCCATCAGGGGCAGCACCACCAGCGCGGAGACCTGCTGCGCGAGGCGCGCCTCCCCCACCCTCGCGGAGACGAGCACCGCGAGCCCGTTTCCGAGGAAGGCAAACAGCGGCGCGACCACGCCGACACCGAATAGCCACATTCCGGTGGGGAGGACGGGGCCGTGCACCAGGGGCCACGCGACCAGGTCCACCGCCGCGACGAAGACTGCGAAGGACAGCCAGGTGATGGCCACCGCCGGGACGACGGAGGCGAGGCTCTTGCCCAGGACCAGCTCGGCGGCGCTGATCGGCGCGGCGAGGAGAGGCTCCAGGGTCCTCCGCTCCTTCTCCCCGGCCACGCTCTGCGAGGAGATGAGGATCGGGACGAACACCGGCATCAGAAGGAAGATCCCGAACCAGTCGACCACCAGCTTGTCGACCATGAACCGCACTGGATCGGCGTGCAGCGAGAAGCTCGGGTCGTAGTACAGCGCCATCGAGCGGAACGTCACCATGTCCGGGTGGCGGAGCCAGGCCCAGATGATGCCGGTGGGGACGAGCACCAGCACCGCGGGGAGCGCGAGCATGCTCGCCAGGAGGCCGGGGTTGTTCCGGAGGTCGAGCGCCTCCTTCCAGGTGACGGCAAGGGCGCGGTGGAGGCGGAAGCTCACGTGGCCTCCGTCCCGGGGCTTCTGGTCAGCTCGAGATACACGTCCTCCAGCGCGCGCTGCGCCGGGAGGACCGCGTGGATCCGCACCCCGGCCTGAGCGAGGAGCGTCACCACGTCGGGAATCCCCACCCCGCCGGCGAGGGTGACCCGGAGCACGTGCGCCTCGGCCACCCACACGCAGGGCGGGACGAGCGGCTCGAGCGCCTCGCCCGCGGCTCCGGCGCGGCCCTCGACGTGGATCTCCACGACTCCGGAGTGCCGCCGGAGCTCGGGGACGGTGCCCACCGCGAGCAGACGTCCCTTGACCACCGCCACCCGGGCGCAGAGCCGCTCCACCTCGCCCATGTTGTGGGAGCAGAGGACCACCGTGCGGCCCTCGGCGGCGAGCTCTCCCACCGCCTCGCGCACGGCGCGGGCGGACTCGGGATCGAGCCCGCTGGTGGGCTCGTCGAGGAACAGCGCCGGCGGGTCGTGGAGCAGTGCGCGGATGAGGGCGAGCTTCTGCCGCATGCCCTTGCTGAAGGTGCCGCAGCGCTCGTCCTCGCGCCCGCCGAGGCCGAAGCGCTGCATCCACCGCCGCGCGGCGTCCCACGCCTCCGGGGTGTCCCGGTGGTGGAGCTTCAGGAAGAAGCGCAGGTTCTCCCGCGCGGTCAACCGGTCGTAGAGCCCGGGCTGCTCGGTGAGCAGCCCCACCCGCGAGCGGAGCGCCTCGCCGTCGCCGTCGAGCGGAACGCCGCACACGGTGGCCCGGCCCGCCGAGGGGCGGAGCAGCCCGGTCAGCATCCGGACGGTGGTGGTCTTCCCCGCCCCGTTCGGCCCGAGCAGCCCGAAGACCTCTCCGGCAGCGACGTCGAAGTCGAGCCCCTCCACCGCGGTGCGGTCACCGAACTGCTTGGAGAGGGAGCGGACCTCGATGCGGCTCAATCGATGGTGACCAGCACGAACTTCACGTTGAGGTCCCGGTCCACCTGCTCGATGCGGTGGTCCGGGCCGATCGCCTGGCGCAGCAGCCCGAGACGCGGATGCTCGACCAGCGCCCACTTCCGCCCCGGCAGGTTGGCGTAGGCGGCCATGCGCGCAGGGCTGTCCTTGATCTGCTTGACGGTGTTCTTGCTGTAGAAGGTCTCGCCCTTCCAGTCCATCATGTACGCGGTGATGGGCTCGCCGGGAGCGCGCCGGTCGTAGTAGCGCCAGAAGAGGTCGCGCTGGGTCCAGTGGTGGCTGAGGTCCACCCAGTGGCTCCAGCTGAACCAGAGCGCGAAGCCCAGCGCCAGGCCACCGAGGCTTCCCACCAGGCCTGCCCGCGATCCACGCAGCGCCGCGAGCACCGCCGTCACCCCGGCGATGGTGAACGCCCAGATCATCCCCATCTTGACGTTCACCGGCGTGCGGAGGTTCTGCGCGAGCAGCGTCGCCCGCGGCAGCACGAACGGGACCGCGAGGATCACCGCACCGACGATGGCGGTGACCACCGCGACCTCGATCGACGCGCGGCGGTTCGGGCTCGGTGCGCTGTAGGCGCCCAAGAGGACCAGCACCGCGGCGCCGACCACGAGGCACCCGAGCAGGATGAGCGGGCTGAGCGCCAGAAGGCTGCTGGTGGCCAGCGCGGTGAGGCCCACCGCCGCGACGAGGAAGCCGGGCAGCCGCGCCCGGAACCGCTCGGCGCGATCCTCCCCCGTGCCGCCCACCGTCATCCACGCCCCGACGGCGAGCAGCACCGCCGCGACCAGGTCCCCGGTCTGCAGCGGACGCCGGGACCAGCCGAAGACCACCGAGCGCGTGTCCAGTTCGTGCGGATAGGCGCGCTCGTAGTTGTAGACGAAGAGATCCGTGAAGTCCTTGGGCGTGGTCGCCAGGTCCTTCGCCACCAGGAAGAAGAGCACCCCCCCGAGCAGGAGCGGGATGGCGTGCGCCCCCGGCCCCTCCTCCCAGAGCCGGTCCAGGTACATCGCCATCAGGATCGCCAGCCCCGGCAGCACCGGGAGCACGTAGTGGTGGAACTTCGTGGCCGAGGCGTCCATCAGGAGGAAGCTGAAGACCGCCCACACCAGCGCGATGAACGCCACCCGGCCGCGGACATCCAGCCCGCGCAGGCGCATCGGCGAGACCATCGCCAGCGCGCCGGGGAGCAGCGCCACCCAGGGGAAGATGGCGTAGCCGCCCTGCTCGATGAAGTAGATGAACGAGCCGCCCGGAGTGGTGGTGTGCACGCCCTCGAAGAGGCGGTTCAGGTGGTCGTGGATGAAGAAGCGGTAGAAGAACGTCTTCCCCTCGTTGTCCACCGCGGGGAAGAGCGACATCACGACGTACCAGGGGCCGGCGACCGCGAAGAACACCCCGATGCCGGTGAGGAGCCGCATCCGCGCCATCTCGGCGAAGAGCACCGGCATGGGCTGCTTCCCCGCCCGGACCTCCTTGCGGTACGCGGCGCTGGTGACCCACCGCC
>DASXGF010000571.1:0-4457 GCA_036489275.1 Myxococcaceae bacterium
GATCTACGCGAGCGACAAGGTGCCCCAGGCGCTGGAGCGCTTCTTCCAGCGGGGGAACCTGGCCACGTTGCGCGAGCTCGCCCTGCGCGAGGTGGCCGAGTCGCTCGAGCGGGAGACGATGCGCCGCGAGACCACTCCGGAGAGCTCCCGCGGAAGCGGTGGGCGGGTGATGGTGTGCCTGTCCTCGTACCCGCCCCGGGCCGCCGAGCTCCTCCGCCGCGGATCGCGGGTCGCCGGCCGGCTGAACACCGACTGGTTCGTCGTGTACGTGGAGACGCCCGACGAGGCGCCGGATCGGATCGACGCCGAGGCGCAGCGCCACTTGCTCGACAACATCGAGCGGGCGAGGGCACTCGGGGCGGAGGTGGTCCGTCTGCGGGCCAGCGATCCCGTTCCGGCGCTGCTCGACTTCGCGCGCAGTCACAGCGTGGGCCTGATGCTCATCGGGCGCTCGCACCAGCGGGGCTGGCGGCGACTGCTCGGGCGGACTCCGGACATTCGCCTGGTCCGGGAGGGAGAGGACCTGGACGTCCAGGTGGTGGCTCTGGGAGACAGCCGGCAATGACCCTCCGGACCCGGCTGCTGATCGCCCAGTCTCCGCTGGCGGTGGCGCTGGCGGTGGTGGCGGTCATCACCGTCGCCACCACCGGAACGCTGGGGCGGGCTGGAGAGAAGATCCTCGCCGACAACTACCGGAGCGTGCTGGCCGCGCAGCGGATGAAGGAGTCCATCGAGCGGCTCGACAGCGGCGCCCTCTTCGTGGTCATCGGCGAGCGGGAGCGCGGGCTGGCCCTCGTGCGTGAACACCGGCCGGCGTTCGAGCGGGAGCTCCAGGTCGAGGAGCAGAACATCACCGAGCCGGGCGAACGCGACGCGGCCACCCGGCTGCGGGACGCCTGGACCCGCTACCAGGCCGACTACGAGTCCTTCCTCTCTGCCAGCGGCGATCTCCGTCAGCCGTACCTCGAGGCGCTGCAGCCGGGGTTCCTCCGGGTGAAGGCGGCGGCGGACGACATCCTGGCCCTGAACCAGGATGCGATGGTGCTCAAGAGCACCCGGCTGCGGCGCCGCAGCGAGCTCGCGGAGACGGGGGTCGTGCTGGGAGTGCTCGCGGCGCTCGTCCTCGGGCTGCTGGCCTCCGCCGCGCTCACGTCGCGGGCGCTGCGTCCGATCGCCGTGCTCGGCCAGTCGGTGCGCCGGCTGGGGCAGGGGGACTACGCGGCGCGGGTCCGGATCCCGGAGACCGGCGGCTCGGAGATCTCCCAGCTGGCGACCGACTTCAACACCATGGCCGAGAGCCTGCAGCGCTACCGGGATTCGAGCCTGGGGGAGCTCCTGGAAGCGCAGCTCGCGGCGCAGGCCACCATCGACAGCCTGCCCGATCCGGTCGTCGTCTTCGACGCGGCCGGGAGGCTGACCAACGCCAACCGCGCCGCGGAGCAGGTCCTCGGCGTCCGCGCAGCCGACGGAAACATCTCCGGCGCTCCCCCGGCGGTCCGCGAGCGGGTGGATCGCATGCGGAACGACGTTCTGGCCGGGGCTCCTGCGGTCCAGCCGCGAGGATTCGACGACGCGCTGGTGGTCGAGACGAGCGACGGCAACCGCGCGCTCCTCCCGCGGGCCAGCCCGGTCTCCAGCGACGAGGGGCAGCTGCTCGGCGTCACCGTGCTGCTGCAGGACATCACACGGCTCCGGCGGTTCGACGAGCTCAAGGACGACCTGGTGGCCACCGTCGCGCACGAGTTCCGGACTCCGCTCACCAGTCTCCGGATGGCGATCCACCTCCTGGCGGAGCAGACGGTGGGGCCGCTGAACGACAAGCAGCTGGATCTGGTGGGCGCCGCGCGCGAGGAGTGCGAGCGGCTCCAGGGCATCGTCGACGACCTGCTGGACCTGGCGCGGATCCGCTCCGGACGCCTGGAGCTGCACCCGCGGGAGATCTCCACCGAGCTGATGCTGGAGCAGGCCCGCCAGGAGACCCGCGAGCGGAGCGACCAGAGCCACGTCCCGGTGGATCTGGAGGTCGACGCCGGCGCCGAGGTGGTGACGGCCGATCCCGACCGGATCGACCTCGCGCTGACCAACCTCATCGCCAATGCCGTTCGCCACGGCCCGCCTGGCCGGCCCGTGCGGGTCCGCGCGCTGCGCAGCGACGGGGCCGTCCGCATCGAGGTCCAGGACGACGGGCCGGGGATCTCCCCCGAGTACCAGGCGCGCCTCTTCGAGAAGTTCTACCGGGTCCCCGGCTCTGCTCCCGGTGGAGCGGGGCTCGGCCTGTCCATCGTCCGCGACGTGGTGGAGGCCCACGGCGGCCGCGTCGGGGTGCAGAGCGCTCCCGGCGCGGGCGCGACGTTCTGGATCGAGCTGCCAGATCGACAGGAAAGCGTGGGCGGCGGCGTGAAGGCCTCCGCCTGAGCAAGGTCACCGGCCTGCGCCTATGCGCGGGCGTCCCCTGGTGCGGGGGGCTGACCCGGCTCAGCTTCCCTCGTACTTCTTGCGCTTCCTCCACAGGGTGGAGGCGTCGATCCCGAGGATGCGCGCGGCCTCGTCCAGCGTCGGCGCCGTGGCCATCACCCGGAGGATGTGCTCGCGCTCGATGCGATCGAGGCTGAAGGGGCCGCCGAGCACGGGCGCAGCGACCTGCGTGGCGGCGATGCGCTCGGGGAACGCGGCCGGCGGCAGCGTGTCCGCGGGCCACACGATGGCCGCCCGCTCCACCGCGTTCCGCAGCTCCCGCACGTTCCCCGGCCAGGGGTAGCTCTCCAGCACCGGGCCCGTCTCCGGCGCGAGGTCGAGGCCGGGACGGTGGAGCGACGCCGCGAACTGCCGGAGCATCCCCCGCGCCAGCGGAAGGATGTCCTCGCAGCGCTCGCGGAGCGGAGGGACGCGGACCTCCACCACGTTGAGCCGGTAGAGCAGGTCCTCCCGGAAGCGTCCGGCGCGCACGTCGGCCTCGAGCTCGCGGTTCGTGGCGGAGACGATGCGGACGTCGGCGTGCCGGGTCCGGGTCTCGCCCACGCGCTCGAAGGCCTTCTCCTGGAGGAACCGCAGCAGCTGCGCCTGGGTGGACGGGCCGAGCTCGCCGATCTCGTCGAGGAAGAGCGTTCCACCCTCCGCGGCCTCGACCTTTCCCGGGCTGTCGCGGACCGCCCCGGTGAAGGCACCCCGGGAGTGGCCGAAGAGCTCCGAGACCAGGAGCTGGTCGGACAGGGTCGGGGCGCTCACCGTGACGAGAGGCTTCTCCGACCGCGGCGAGAGCCGATGGAGGGCGCGGGCGAGCACGCTCTTGCCCGTCCCGTTCTCTCCGCGAAGGAGGACCGCGGCGTCCGAGGCCGCCGCGCGGCGAAGGAGGGACAGCGCGGCCTGCATCGCGGCGCTGCGCGTCTCCAGCAGGGAGTCGGGGTCCACGCCGGCGAGGCGGTCCTCGAGCGCCTCCACCCTGGCGCGGAGCCGGCGCCGCTCGTGCAATCGCTCGACGATGGCGCGGATCTGCGCGGGGGTGAAAGGCTTCGGGAGGTAGTCGCGGGCGCCGCGACGAACGGCCTCCATCGCGGTGTCGATCGAGGCGTAGGCGGTGATGACCACCACGTCGAGATCTGGATCCTCGGCGAGGAGCGCCGGGACGAGATCCAGGCCGCTGCCCGTTCCCAATCGGAGATCTACGAACGCGACGTCCGCCGGTCCGGAGGCCAGCGCGGCCAGCGCCGCCTCCGCCGAGCCGGCCTCGCGGACCTCGCAGCCGACCTGCTCCAGGCACACCCGGATCGTCGAGCGGATGTTCCGCTCGTCGTCGACGACCAGGACCCGGTCGGGCGCCGGGTGGTTGCTGGGCTCCTGGGCAGGCGTGTCCATTGCCGGGAGTCGAGGTAACACCGGGGACACGGCCGGCGCCATCGCGACGCAGCGGTGGGCCGGCTCGCCGGACGGTCGATTCAGGTCGGCGTGGCGCTGGGTGCGCCGGCAGGCGGCACGACCGGCGTCTCGGACGTCGGCGTGAGCACCGCGCGCGCCTGCTGCGCCGCCTCCTGCATCGAGCTCGCGAACTGCAGCCGTCCGGGGATCGTGACGAGGCCGGCTCGCTCCAGAACCCGCATGGGCTGCGTCTGGACGCCGGAGAGGATGACCAGCGCCTTCGCTGCCTGGAGCTTGGAGATGGCCGACTCGAGCGCGACCAGGCCGGTGACGTCGAGCACCGGGACCGAGTGCACGTCCAGCACGACGACCTTGCTGTGGTCACCCACGAACTGGAGCGCGTGGATCGCCTTCTGGGCAGCGCCGAAGAACAGCGGCCCGGCGATCTCGTAGACCACCGCCCCCCGTGGCATCTGCGGATGCCGCCCCTCCTCGCCGTGGGCGACGGTGCGGGCCTGGAAGATCTCCTGCATCCGCCGCATCAGCAGCAGGGCGGCGAGCATGACGCCGACGGTGACGCCCACCACCATGTCGAAGACCACGGT
>DASXGF010000377.1:0-5189 GCA_036489275.1 Myxococcaceae bacterium
CGAGACGCCGGCGCCGTCCAGGCCAGCCGCCCCCGCTCCTCCGCCACGGCGTCCGTCACCGCCCGAGGACGACGAAGCCGCTCAGTTCCGCTCCGCGGTGGGTGAGGTGCAGCCGGTGAAGCGGGGCGCGCACCGCGTCGAGCCGGAAAAGAAGTCGGCGCTTCCACCCCGGACGGACGAGGACGCCGAGGTGCTCGCGCAGCTCTCCGAGCTCGTCGCCGGCGAGGCGCCCTTCGACCTCTCGGACTCCGACGAGTTCATCGAGGGGCACCTCCCGGCGCTCGACCCGCGCCTCCTCCGGAAGCTGCGGGCGGGGGAGATCGCCCTCCAGGGCCATGTCGATCTCCACGGCCTGACCCGCGAGGAGGCGAAGGGCGCGCTCGAACGCTTCCTCCTCGCCGCCCGCCACGACGGCAAGCGGTGCGTCCTCGTGGTCCACGGGCGCGGGCTGCACAGCAGGGATCAGATTCCGGTCCTCAAGGCGAGCGTCCAGCTCTGGCTCACCCGCGGCCGCATCGCCCGGTGGGTGCTGGCCTTCAGCACGGCGCGCCCGCACGACGGTGGGTCCGGCGCGGTCTACGTGCTGCTCCGACGGTAACGGACGTCCGCTGCTCGCTTTGGTTGGGACGGGCGGGAGAAGCCCTTATGCTCCCGGGATGGGTCGTCGACCGTACTGGGGCGTCGTCTAACGGCAGGACGTCAGACTTTGGATCTGACTATCAAGGTTCGAATCCTTGCGCCCCAGCCTCGCTGTCCTCCGTAGGAGGGTCCGTACGTGGTTTCCCGATTGCTGCAGCTCGTCGCCATCGGAAATGCCCCGCTGACGCTGCTGCGGGAGATCGAGGCCCCTCTCACCACCCAGCTCGGGCTCACCCTCGGCTACGGGAAACCGGCCCTGGGCTCGCCGGCCTACGCCTTCAACAAGGATCGGAACCAGTACCATTCCAACGCCATCATGCGCCGGCTGGTCCCCCTGCTGGACCGCGAGGGGAGCGTCCTCGGCATCACCGACGTGGATCTCTTCGTTCCCGACAGCCCGTTCGTGTTCGGCGAGGCGGATCGCGAGTCGCGGGTGGCGATCCTCAGCGTCTCGCGACTGCGCCAGGGCGCGGATGAGGCCGTCTTCCGACGCCGCGTGCAGATCCAGGGGCTTCATCAGGCCGGGCACCTGGTGGGCCTGAGCTACTGCGAGGACGCGCGCTGCGCGATGTTCGCCGCGACCTCGCTCGCCGACGTCGACCGCCAGCAGCCGTCTCTGTGCCACATCTGCCGCAACGAGCTGGTGAAGCTGGGACGCTGAATACAGTCGCCGCCATCTGGCGCTAGCCACCCACGTGGGCTCCGCCCACGGGACCAGTGACGGACCCGCCGCGCGTCGGTCAGAATCGAGCCTGCGTCGATGTCTCCCCGGTTCCGTCGCTTCGCTCTCTGTCTCGTCCTCGTCTCGCTTCCCGCGGTGGCGGGTCCTCCTCGAGAGGATCGTCGCGCGGCGGCGCGGATCCGATCGCAGAGTCCGCGCCCCGAGCCCGAGGTGCTTCCTTCCGAGGCAGCGCCGCTCGCCGCCGCTGCGGCAGATGCCGGAGGCGTGGATCTCGCTGGACTCGTCGGGATGCTCACCGCGCTGGCGGTGACCTTCGGCTACGCCCGCGGACGACGCCCCCTGGTTGCGCGACAGCCGTCGCAGCAAGATCCGGGGCTGTACCCGACCGATCCCCCGTAGCCGGGCGGGCGAGGCGTGGCAGAACGGGTCCCAGGAGGGACCCCCATGCCTGCCGAGGACTCGCTGCTGGCCGAAGTTCCCCTGTTCCAGGCGCTCGACCCGACCGAGCGGTCCGTGCTCGCGGCCGGAACCCATCTCCGCGACTTCCCCGCCGGTGGCCGGATCTTCCGTCGCGGTGACCCGGGCGAAGCGCTCTACGTCATCGCCCAGGGAGCGGTGGAGATCTCCGTCGACACCACCACCGGGAAGAAGGTGCTCCTGGGAACGCTCGGACAGGGAGACTTCTTCGGCGAGCTCTCGCTGCTCGACGGCCGCGAGCGCACCGCGGATGCCCTCGCGGTGGAGCCCACCCGGGCAGTGGAGATCGACCGCGAGGCGCTGGAAGGCCTGTTTCGAAAGCACCCCGGCGCCGCGCTGGACGTGCTCACCGTCATCGGAAGGCGGCTGCGCGAGGCGGATCGTCTGCTCCGCTCGGCCTCCAGCGTCTCGCCCAACCAGGAGGTGGAGCAGCAGACCACGACGGTTCAGCGCCTGGCAGAGTGGCTGGCGGCGTTCAGCGGGAGCATGCCCTTCCTGGGGCTCCACATTCTGGTCTTCCTCGCCTGGGTACTGTTCAACGTGGGGCTCTTCCGCGCGGTGCGACCCTTCGACCCGTTTCCCTTCGGGTTCCTGACGATGGCCACATCGCTGGAGAGCATCTTCCTCGCCTGCTTCGTCCTCATCGCCCAGAACCGGCAGGCGGCGAGCGACCGGATCCGCAGCGACGTGGAGTACGCGGCGAACATCAAGGCCGGGCTCGAGGTCACCCAGCTGCACGAGAAGCTGGACACGCTCTATGCAGAGACCATGGCCCGGCTCGCGGCCGTGGAGCGCGGTGTCGTTCACCGGGCTTGAACGGGCCGGGGTTCTCTCGCGGTGTGAGCCGCTGAGCGGGATGACCCCGGGGGTGCTGGAAGCGCCGGTGGCGCCGCTGCTACGGTGCGCGGCCTTCTTCGGGGTGCTCCATGCCCGCTCCACCGGACACAGAGATCGCCGTGCAGCGTGTGATCGATCGGATCCAGCGCGCCTGGCGCGAGGGAAAGCCCGAGGACATGTCGGCCGCGCTCGCGCCGGACGTCACCTTCGTCTTCCCGGGCTTCAGCATGCGGCTCAGCGGGCGTGACCGGCTGATCGACAGCTACCGCGATTTCATCGCCGGGAGCCGGGTGCGTTCGTATCGAGAGGACCGCCGCACCATCGAGGGGGGCGCAGGCGCCGCGCTCGCCGAGATCGCCTTCGACATGACCTACGAGAGGGGTGGGCAGGACTGGAGGGCGCACGGCATCGAGCTCTGGGCACTCGAGCGCCGCGCCGAGGGGTGGATCGCGTACTGGCGGACGATGCAGGAGCTCACCGAGGAGCTCCTCACGGAGTCGGGCTGAGCCAATGCCATCCGCAGCCGTCGGGCTCGGCGCAGCGGGTTTGCTCATCGGGGTTCTCATCGGAAGCACCGGGGTCGGCGGCGTCCTGCTCGTTCCGTTCCTGGTGCATGGGCTGGGCTTCAAGGTTCAGTCCGCGGTGGCCGCGGCGCTGTGGAGCTATCTCTTCAGCGGCCTGGTGGCGATCGCCCTCTACTGGAGGCGCGGCTCGATTCCCGCGCGCGCTGCGCTGTGGCTCTGCGCGGCGGCCATCCCGGGCGCCTATCTGGGAACGGAGGCGCTGGCCGTCGTTCCGGGCAAGGTGGTGGAGGGACTGATCGCCGTCGTGCTGCTCCTGGGCGGCATCAACACGCTGCGGCGCGCGGAGGAGACGACGCCGCGGAGCCGGCCCCCGCCGGGGCCCTGGACGCTGGTGGGCCTCGGGGGGCTGACGGGATTTGCCTCGGCGCTGCTGGGTGCCGGTGGTGCTTTTCTCCTGGTGCCGTTGCTGGTGGCGCTCGGGGAGCCGGTCCTGCTCGCCGTGGGGCTGGGTCAGGCGATCCAGGTGCCCATCTCGGCGGTGGCCTCGGTCGCGAACCTGCGCGCGGACCGGATCGACCTCACGGCGGGGTGGATCCTCGCCGTTGCCCTCGGCGTGGGCATCGCGGTCGGCACTCCGCTCGCGCACGGGCTCTCCCAGAAGGCGCTGCGTCGGCTCGTCTCGCTCGCGATGCTGATCGCGGCAGTCATGATGCTCGGGCGCCTCACTCGGCTGTTCTGAAGACGCGCACGGTCGGTGAGCCCGCGGTGCCGGCTGCCAGCCTGATGCGGACGGGGTAGGGTGCGGCCGGAAGAAGCGAGCCCGCGCCGTGATCATTCGCCAGCACTACGACCCCACGTCGAGCACGTACAGCTACCTGCTGGTCGATCCGGTCTCACGCGAGGCGGTGCTGATCGACCCGGTGATCGGGCTCCACACGCGCGATGCGGCGCTGATCCGCGAGCTCGGGGTGAAGCTCGTGGCCACGCTCGACACCCACTGCCACGCGGACCACGTCACCGGCGCCTGGAGGATGAAGCAGGAGTTCGGCAGCCGCATCGGGCTCGCCGCCGTGTACGGGGCGGCGAACGTCGACCTCCCGCTGGAGCACGGCTCGGTCGTGCGCTTCGGCCAGGAATCGCTCGAGGTGCTGGCGACGCCGGGTCACACTGCCGGGTGTCTCTCCTTCGTCAGCTCGGACCGGCGCCACGTCTTCACCGGCGACGCGCTCCTGGTTCGCGCGGTGGGCCGGACCGATTTCCAGCAAGGCAGCGCCGCCCAGCTGTTCGACTCGGTGCGCACGGAGCTCTTCAGCCTTCCCGACGACTGTGTGGTCCATCCCGCGCACGACTACGAGGGCCGCACCTGCAGCACGATTGGAGAGGAGCGCCGGTACAACCCGCGGCTCGGTGGTGAGGCGAAGCTCGAGGACTTCGTCGGCTACATGGAGAACCTCGGACTTCCGCACCCCAAGCTCCTGGCGGTGGCGGTCCCCGCGAACATGACCTGCGGCCGCGAGGCGGAAGGGAGCGAGCCCCCAGCTCCTGGCTGGGGTCCGGTCGTGGAGTCCTACGCCGGCGTCCCGGAAATCACGCCCGAGTGGCTGACCCAGCACCGCCACGAGGTGGAGATCATCGACGTCCGCGCCCGCGCCGAGTTCGAGGGCGAGCTCGGTCATCTGGAGGGGGCGAAGCTCTTGCCTCTCGACGAGCTGCGCACCCGGATGGACGAGATCCCGACGTCCAGACCCGTGGTGTTCATTTGCCAGACCGGGAAGCGCTCGGCGATAGCGGCGACCATCCTCCGCAAGGCCGGTCGGACGCAGGTCGCGAATCTCGCCGGCGGCATGGCGCGGTGGCGCCAGCTCGGGCTGCCGAGCTGACGCCGACACCTGCGTCCGGCGTCCTGGACTACCTCAGCGGGTGGACCTCTGGAGCACGAGTCCCGGGATCTGGGGCGCCTGTGCCCCCGGAGAGAGCAGCAAGGCCGGCACCTGCCCTCGCTGAATCTCAGGAGACCGAGGACTCGCTCA
>DASXGF010000448.1:0-4270 GCA_036489275.1 Myxococcaceae bacterium
GGCGGCGCGACGCACCAGGCGGCGCAGGTCCTCCACCGTTCCGAGCTCGGGGTGCACCGCGGTGTGGCCCCCCTCGCGGGCGCCGATGGCCCAGGGGCTGCCGACGTCGCCCGGCTCGGCGCGGAGCGCGTTGTTCTTCCCCTTCCGCGCGGTGCGGCCGATGGGGTGGATGGGCGGGAGGTAGAGCACGTCGAACTCCATCCGCTCGAGCTCGGGGACCAAGGCCTCGACGTCGCGGAACGTGCCGTGGCGCTCGGCGTGTGCCGCGCTGCGGGGGAAGAGCTCGTACCAGGCCCCGCTGCGGGCGCGGTCGCGCTCCACGAGGACCGGTCGCTCCAGGGGGTCACGGCGGCCGATGCTCCGGTCGGGGTAGCGGGCGGCGGCGTCGACGACCCGTGCCTCGGTCGCCCGGGCGATGCCGTCCATCGGCGGCCCCTCCAGGACCGAGGCGGCCTCGTCCAGCAGCTGCGCGTCGTGGCTGGCGTGCGCGGCGTCCGCGCGGGCGGCGCAGGCCCGGAGGAGGGCGGCTCCCTCGAGCAGCTCGCTCCGGACATCGCGCCCCACGGCCACCTTGCGCTCCAGCTCGGAGACCCAGCTCCGGTAGAGGTCTGGCCAGGCCTCGATTGCGAAGACGACCCGGCCCGGGGGACCGAGGGTGACGTCCGCGGCCCACCGGTCATTCCCCAGCGGATGCATCGGGCTCGCTCGCCACGGCCCGGCCTCGGGCGAGACCTGGCGCCACCACACCACTGCCGCGAGGACGTCGTGCCCCTCCTTGAAGATGTCCGCCTCGACATGGAGCGGCTCGCCGGCGATGCGCTTCACCGCGGAGCGGCCGCCGTCCAGCTCCGGGGTGACCGCCTCGATGACCATGCTGCCTGCGCGTCCGGCGCTCTCGGCGGGGCGGACCACGGTGGGACGGACCGGGGTGGGGGCCCGCTCCGCGTCGCCGGCGGGCGCGGTGCCGCGGGCGAGGGGGGTGGGACTGTCCGGGGCGGTCTCGGCGTGCAGGGGGACGGGGTCTTCGCGCGGGGCCATGTCGGGGGAAGCTGTACACGATGGGACCCAGGGCCCTCCGGACCGTCCCCGGCCAGGCAAACGGCGAGTGTTCACCCCCGGTCGGAGCCGAGGTGGGGCCTCGGCGCCCCGTCCTGATAGCCTCCGGCAGCGGAGGTAGGCCGATGCTGCCTGCATTCACCCTCCCGGAGTCCCCGCGGTCCTGGAACGAGTGGACCGCTTACTCTTTCCTGCACGCCGCGTTCGCCGGCGTGCTCGCCTGGCTCGGAGCGAATCGCGGGACCGAGCCCCGCGGGTTCTGGCTGCTCTGGGCGGTGATGGCCGGGGCGATGCTGGCGCTCCTCGGGCACCGGGCGTTGCTCCTGGCGAGGCACGAGGCGGCGGCGAGCACAGCGGTCGATCGCGTCCTGGCCGGCGCGGTGGATCTGACCGGCCTCCTGCTCGTGGTCGTCCTGGTCGTCTCGGGCATGTTCTGAGCGCGGAGCTCAGCGTCCGCCGGACTCGGCCGCGAGCGCGGCCTCGGTCGCCCGGAGCAGCGGATCCGCGGAGACGGGTGAGCCCGTGGCGTGGACCATCCAGAAGTCCGGCGTCACCCGCCCGAACGAGGCAACGCGCTCGAACTCCGCCCCTGACTTCGGGCCCTTCAGCTTCTCCTCCAGCTGGAAGGCGATGAGGTGCCCGAGCGGGTAGGCCGGCAGGTAGAGGAACGACGGCGCGATGATGTGCGAGTAGATGCCGAGCAACGTCGAGTCCTTCTCGCCCAGCACCGGCGCGTAGGACCGGTTCCAGAGGTCGCGGGCGAGGGTCACCGTGGCCTCGCGAAGCTGCGCGGGCCTGGCGTCCGGGTGCTCGTACATCCAGTGCCAGATGGCCATGTCCAGGAGGGCCACCCCGGCGATCTCCCAGGTGGCCCAGAAGTCCGCGAGCACGCGGAGCCGCTCGTCGCGGGCGCTGGGCTTGCCCAGCCCGAGCAGCTCGAGGTCTCGTGCCTGGAAGGTGAAGGCCAGCGCCTCGGTGAAGGCGTTGCCCGGGACGCCGGCGAGGAGCGTGCTGTCCACCTCGTAGAGCGAGAAGAGCTGCTCCACGTTGTGGCCCATCTCGTGGACCGCGATGTTGTAGCCCTTGTAGTCCATGCCCCCCGCGCCGACCCGGGTGCGCAGGTGCGGCAGGTCTCCGCGCCGCGCCGCCTGGAGCGCGTGGCCCGAGCCGCGGGCCGGGTCCACCACGATGCGCTCGGCGAGCCACTTCGCCTTCGCCGGGGTGAAGCCCAGCTCGCGGAGCAGGCGCGGCATGTCCTTCGCGTAGGCCTCGGGCGTGGGGTAGCGCTTCCGGGTCAGCGCATCGAGCTTCGCCTCGGGGAACCGGGCCCGGGCGAGGAAGCCGGCGTACCAGAGGTCGTGCGGCTCGAGCGGACGGCCGAGGCGCTGCTGGATGAGCGCCGCGACCTTCGGCACCAGCGGTGAGTCGACGATGGACTCGAGCAGGGCCCGGAAGCGCGCCTCGGGAATCTCGTAGTCGAGGCGGAAGCGCCGATCCATCTCCGTCGGGGCGAAGGGCGAGTCCTGGTCCATCCGGCGGGCGGCCTGGAAGTTCCGGAGAAGCTGCGCGTAGCGGGTGTCCGGCTCCCGGGCGGCGCTGACCTTGAGCACGCCGCCGCTCTTTCCCGTCTGCCCGGGGCGCTCCTCGACCTCGCCCGGCGGTGCCGCGCTGAGGATGTTCTTGACCGGATCCCAGTCGAGACGCGGATCGTCGATCGCCGCCTGGGGAATCTCCTGGGTGACGATGCGCTCGATGGCCGCGCGGAGGAGCCGCTGACGAACGAGTCCCGCCTCCCCCTCGGCGTAGTCGGCCTTGATCTGGTCCCGCAGGTTCCAGTGGCTGAGCAGCCGCTTCCCCTTCGGGAACGGGCGGGCGCCGTTGGGGCCGACGAGGTGATGGACCCAGAGGTTGTACCCGGCGATGTATGCCTCTCCGGCGGCCGAGGCCTCGGCGCGATGAGCCAGCGCCGCTCCCGAGGGACGGATCGCGAAGCGGCCGGTGAGACGCGCCTCGGCCCACCGGGTCCGTGACCAGCCCGGGCCCTGGGCCACCATCTCGTCGAGTGTGTCGAGCGGCCAGTTGAGGAGGCCGGTGAAGGCGATCTTCGAGGAGAAGAGGTCCTCCTGGAGGTGCGCGCCCGGATCGGTGGCGGCGAGGAGCGCGTCGACCGGGAGCTCGGGGCCGCGGTCGAGCTCGGCTCCGGTGCGCCAGGTCCGGCCCACCTCCAGCAGATGCCCGTCGGCAGACTCGAACGCGTCGGCCAGCCGGTCGCGGGTCCTGGCGAGGACCGCAGGGTCAGCGATGAAGGCCGAGATGACGAACCCCTCGCGCGCCGCGGCGTCGCCGTCCTCCGCGCGCCAGAAGGCGACGACCTGCGACACCCCGCGCTCGGCCCTCGCCCGGATCCCCTCGCCGTGCTGGTGGACCAGGGTCTCGACCAGCCCCTGCGCGTCCGCGGCCGGGGCGGCGCCCCCGCCGGGGAGGGGCCTCATCGGGACCTCCGGAGGAGGCGGGGCCCGGACGCTGGCCTGGGGCGGCGTGTGACTGGCCGGTGACGCCGGGGGAGGGGGAGTCGAGGAGGCACAGGCGACCCCGAGGAGGAGGAGCGCAGTCGGGGAACATTGCGCGGAACGCATGGGGTGGGGGAGCCTAGGACGTCCTTCCGTCGCCCGTCCTTGCTTCCGTTCGACCGCTCGCTGCAGGCGTGGAAATCGATCGGTCGCTCGTGGCTAATCCCGCGGACCGGTCCGGCCCGAGTGTCGTTCGCCCATCTCGTCCTCCTCGCCGCCACCGCGGCGGCCCAGCCGCCCGCCGCGCAGGGACCGATCCGTGCCGCGCGGACCCCGGAGGCGCCGAAGCTCGACGGCCTCCCGGACGATCCGGTCTGGCAGCGGGCTCCGCCCTACACCCAGTTCCTCGAGCAGTTCCCGGACGAGGGGCGCGTGCCGGCGCCCGGGTTTCGCACCGAGGTCCGGGTCCTCTACGACGACCGGACCCTCTTCATCCTGGTCGTCTGCCACGACCCGGAGCCCGACCTCGTCCAGCGCCAGCTCGGCCGGCGGGACACTCCGCTCGTGGGCGACCTGGTGGAGATCGGGATCGACTCCACCCATGATCGGCGCACCGGCTACTACTTCGGGGTGAACGCCGCCGGGACGCTCCGCGACGGCCTCTACTACGGGGACGTCAACCTGGCAGACACCTGGGATGCGGT
>DASXGF010000582.1:0-6277 GCA_036489275.1 Myxococcaceae bacterium
GCGCCCTCCGCGCCCAGCGCCGCGAGCACGTCCGCCGGCTCTCCCCGGAGGAAGCGCTCGTTGAACCGGGGCTCCCGTGCCTGGCGGCTCAGCACCGCCACGCGCCGATCGCCGAAGGGCCAGGCGCCGAGGCCGAGCACGGTCTCGTACGTCTTCCGGCCCATGAGCAGCGTGTCCACCGAGGCGTAGAAGTCGGCGTAGCCGTGCTCCTCCTTCTCGAAAGGCTTCAGGAACCCGAGGCCGCCGTCCGCCTCGGCGATGAACCCGTCGAGGCTGGCGGCCAGGAATGCCGACACTCGTGGCCGGGCCATGGCGGACTGTGCTTCTACCCCTGCCGCGCCGGGGTGTAGAAGTCCGACCCATGCGAGCGATCAACTTCAACGCCGGCCCGGCGGGCCTCCCCCTTCCGGCCCTCGAGCGCGCCCGGGACGAGCTCATCGACTTCAAGGGCTCGGGAATGTCGATCCTCGAGCACAGCCATCGGGGCAAGGAATACGAGGCGGTCCACGACGAGGCGATCGCGATCCTCACCCGCCTCCTCGGCATCCCCGACAGTCATCAGGTCTTGTTCCTCCAGGGCGGCGCCTCGCTGCAGTTCGCGATGGTGCCGATGAACTTCCTCCCCAGGGACGGCTCGGCGGACTACATCGTCACCGGTACCTGGGGCGAGAAGGCGCTCGACGAGGCGAAGCTCCTCGGCACCCCCCGCGTCGCGGCCACCACCATCGGGCCGGACAAGCACTACACCCGCATCCCCCGCCAGGCGGAGCTGGAGCTGGACCCGAAGGCCGCCTACGTCCACCTGACCAGCAACAACACCATCTTCGGAACGCAGTGGCACGCCTTCCCTCAAGTCAGCCCGGTCCCGCTGGTGGCGGACATGTCCTCGGACTTCCTCTGGAGGCCAATCGACGTCTCGCGTTTCGCGCTCATCTACGCCGGCGCCCAGAAGAACCTCGGCCCCTCCGGGGTCACGGTGGTGGTCGCCCGGAAGGACTTCATGGCGAAGGGGCGGAAGGACATTCCGAAGATCCTCCGCTACACCACGTTCGCCGAGAACAACTCGCTCTACAACACGCCGCCCACCTTCGCGATCTACCTGACCCGCAACGTGCTCGCCTGGATCGAGGAGCAGGGCGGGCTGGTGGCGATGGAGCGGCGGAACAACGAGAAGGCCGAGATCCTCTACTCCGCGCTCGACCGGATGAGCGGCTTCTACCGCGCGCCGGTGGAGAAGGCCGCCCGGAGCACGATGAACATCGTCTTCCGGCTTCCCACCGAGGAGCTCGACGATCGGTTCGTCGCCGAGGCCAAGAAGCAGCGCATGGTGGGGCTCAAGGGCCACCGCAGCGCGGGCGGCATCCGGGTCAGCGCCTACAACGCGGTGAGCCCGGAGAATATCCGGACGCTGGTGTCGTTGATGGAGTCGTTCGCCAAGGCCAACGGCTGAGGCCACAACCCACAGGAGAGACGGATGGCTGCAACGCTGCGCATCGCGCTTCTGCTGCTGTGCTCGCTGGTGGCGTTCCCGGTGACCGCGAAGGACGTGGACGGGCACCAGATCCCGGACACCGTGTCCCAGGACGGGAAGAACCTCACGCTCATCGGGGCGGGCATCCGGAACAAGTGGATGTTCAACGTCTACGTCGGGGCGCTCTACGCCGAGAAGCCCACCTTCAACGCGGCGAACCTCATCAAGTCCGAGCAGTCCAAGCGGATGGACCTGCACATGCTCCGCGACGTGGGCAAGGACAAGATCGTCGAGTCGATCCGCGAGGGGTTCGAGAAGCAGTCCAAGGCGCAGATGCCTGCGCTGCAGGCGCGGCTGGATCAGCTCGCGGCAGCCGTGCCCGACCTCAAGAAGGGCGACGTCCTCTCGCTCACCTACGTCCCCGAGAAGGGGGTGGTGGTGGCCGGGGCGGCGAAGGAGACGGTGATTCCCGGGAAGGACTTCGCCGATGCGTTGTTCTCGGTGTGGCTCGGACCGGACCCGGTGGACGGAGATCTCAAGAGGAAGCTCCTCGGCGGCTGACGTTTTCCGCTAGGGTGCCGGGCCCTCCAGACCTTCGAAGGAGCTGACCCGCACCGTGAAGCGCCTCCTCGTTCTCGTTCTGTTCGTCGCCGGTTGCGCCTCTGCGCCGCCCAGCACCTCTGCTCCCATCGCGATGCGGGAGCCCGCCGCCCTCGCCGCGCCGCCGATGCCCGCCGGGCTGGAGGCCGCGTCGCTGGACCCCTCCGCCAACCCCTGCGACGACTTCTACCAGTTCGCCTGCGGCGGCTGGCTCAAGGCCACGCCCATCCCGCCGGAGCGCAGCGAGTGGGGGAAGGGCTTCGACGTCATCCACGAGCGAAACGAGCAGATCCTCAAGGAGATCCTCGAGGCCATCGCCGACGGGAAGGGGCCGGAGGGCACGCCCTACGCCACGCAGCTCGGCGATTTCTACGCCACCTGCATGGACGAGTCGAAGCTGGAGGACGCCGTGCCGGAGCTGCGCACCGCGCTCCGCCGCATCGACCGCGTCGCCACCTCGAAGCAGATCGCCGCCGAGGTCGCCCGGCTACACGATGCCGGGGCCAACGCGCTGTTCGCCTACGGTTCCACCCAGGACTTCAAGGACGCCACCCAGGTCATCGGGATGGTGGAGCAGGCCGGTCTCGGGCTGCCGGACCGGGAGTATTACCTGAGCGACGCTCCGAAGATGAAGGAGATCCGCGAGGGCTACCGGGCCTACGTGGCGCGGATGTTCGAGCTGCTGGGTGACACCCCGGCGGTCGCGGCGAAGAAGGCCGACCAGGTGCTGGACTTCGAGACCAAGCTCGCCCAGGCGAGCCTGGATCGCGTCTCGCGGCGCGACCCGAACAAGATCTACCACCGGACGGATCCGAAGGCGCTGGCGAAGGCGGCGCCGGGCTTCGACTGGGCCCAGTACTTCGCCGCGGTGGGGACGCCGGGGGTCCAGGCGCTGAACGTGACCCACCCGCCGTTTGCCACGGAGGTGGGGCAGCTGGTCCGGAGAGCTCCGCGCCAGCAGCTCAAGACCTACCTCTCCTGGAAGCTGATCTCCTCGCAGGTCATCGCCCTGCCGAAGCCCTACTCCGACGCGGCGTTCGCCTTCCGGAGCAAGTACCTCACCGGAGCGAAGGAGGACCTCCCGCGGTGGAAGAAGTGCGTGACCGCGACCGACCAGGGACTCGGCGAGGCGCTGGCGGTGCCGTACGTCAACCAAACTTTTGGTCCGGACGGGAAGGCGGTCACCAAGGCGATGGTCCAGAAGATCGAGCAGGCCTTCGACGCGAACCTCGACACGCTCGGGTGGATGGACGCGGCCACCAAGGCCAAGGCCCGCGAGAAGGCGAAGGCGGTCTTCGACAAGATCGGCTACCCCGACAAGTGGAAGACCTACGACGGGCTGGTCACCGACCGCGGCACGTTCCTCGGAAACCACATGCGGTCGGAGGCCTACGAGAACGCGCGGGATCTCAAGAAGATTGGCAAGCCGCTCGACCGCTCGCTCTGGCTGCTGACCCCACCCACGGTGAACGCCTACTACGAGCCGCCGATGAACGAGATCGTCTTCCCCGCGGGCATCCTCCAGCCTCCCTTCTTCAACAAGGACGCGACCGACGCGGTGAACTTCGGCGCGATGGGGATGGTGGTGGGGCACGAGCTGACCCACGGCTTCGACGACGAGGGCCGGCAGTTCGATGCGCAGGGCAACCTCACCGACTGGTGGACGCCGGAGTCCGGGAAGGCCTTCGTCGATCGGGTGGCCTGCGTGAAGCGGCAGTTCGACGGCTACGTGTCCATCGACGACCTCCACGTGAACGGCGCGCTCACCCTCGGGGAGAACGTGGCCGACCTGGGCGGCCTCAAGCTCGCCTTCGCGGCGATGCAGGCCTACGCCAAGGCGCATCCCGAGAAGGCACCCGCTCCGAGCCGATTCACCCCGGAGCAGCAGTTCTTCCTCGGACACGCCCAGGCCTGGTGCACCAACACCCGTCCCGAGGAGGCCCGCCGCCGGGTGACGATCGATCCGCACGCGCCTCCGCGGTACCGGGTGAACGGGCCGCTCTCGAACCTGCCGCAGTTCCAGCAGGCCTTCGGGTGCAAGGCGGGCGACCGGATGGTGGCGGCGCCGCAGAATCGCTGCGAGGTCTGGTAGCGCCTCAGCCGAGCGTCAGGGCCCAGTGCACCCGGTCCAGAGGCCGGAACCCCGCCCGGGCGTAGAGGTTCGCCGCCCGGGCGTGGCTCGCCTCGACCTCCAGCTCCACGGCGCGGCACCCGCGGTCGCGGGCAACGTCGAGCGTGGCCTGGAGCAGCAGGCCGCCGGTTCCCCGTCCTCGCAGCTCGGGGAGCACGTAGAGCTCCTCGAGCCACAGGACGCGGCCACCGCGCTCCAGTGTCCACTGGAACGAGAGGAAGGCGAGGCCCACCGGGCGGCCCGCGTCCCGGGCCACGAGGATCAGCGCGCGGCCATCGTCGAGCAGCGCGCCGGAGACGGCCTCGACGAGCAGCTCGGGGGCGAGCGGAATGGCGTGCTCCTCCAGCTGCGCCGCCAGCATCTCCAGCACGCGGGGCGCCTCCTCGGGGCGAGCGGGGGTCGGTGGTTCGATCGACATGGGCGGAGAGTCCTCGGGACGTCCCGGAGCGTGACGCCGGATAACGCCGTCGCCCTCCGCCCGCCGACCGGAAAGGGGGCTCAGCTGGCCGCCGGCTGCAAGGCGCGGACGACCGAGGCGAGGTCGGTGAGCACGGTGTCGCCGCTGTAGCGGAGCGCCGCGAGGGACCGCTCGCCGGCCTCGGCATTGCCAGACCCGCAGGCGTCCTGGACCAGCACGGGGATGAGCCCCAGATCTGCGGCGTGCCGGGCGGTGGGCTCGATGCCGACCTCGAGCGCGATGCCCGCCAGCAGCACGGAGCAGAGCCCGAGGTCGCGCAGGAGCAGCGCCAGGGGCGTCCCCTCGAAGGCGGACATGGTCACCTTGTCCAGCACGACGTCCTCCGGCCGCGGCGCCAGCGCCTCGACGATCTCGACACCGGGAGAGCCGAGCTGGAGCACCGCCTTCAGATCCGAGGCGTGGCGCGCCCGCTGCCAGGTCTTCGCCATCCGCAGCTGCCCCACTCCGGCCCAGGCCAGTGGCACGTTGTAGTGGCGCGAATAGACGATGCGCATGCCGGCGGCACGGGCGCTGCGGATGAGCGTCCCCACGCGTTCCATGACCGCGTCGCCGCCTGCGATCTGCGAGACGATGCCCGCCTGCATGTCGTAGACGAGCAGGGCGGCCCGGGACGGGGCGCAGATCTCCTCCAGGCTCTCGGGGATGCTCACTGCGGTGCTGCGGTCCATGGCGCGTCTCCTGGCAGCTCAGCGGCCCGAGGTGGGGCGGGTGCTCCGGTCGTAGGGCTCGCCGACGTCGACGGTGGGCGACATCAGGGTCTCGATGGGCAGCGGCGCCTGGAGCGGGACGAGGGTCCACTCGAGGAGCCCGGCGCGGGTGAGGGGGAAGTCGTCGATGTACCGCCGGGCCTCCTCCACCGAGGGAAGCTCGAAGACGATGACCACTCCCGGCTCGTCGGCCCGGGCGTAATTCTCCCGGACGATGCCGGCCTTCCAGAGGCGCCAGACGTTGGAGACTTCCTCGGGGAGGTAGGGCTCGATGGTCTTCATCGTGACCCCGGGCCTGAAGCGATCGAAGGCGATGATGCGCATGACTGACTGGCTCCGAAGCATGAAGCATCCCCGGCATGGGGAGGCCTCCAGTCAGTAAGCGGCGCTCGAGGTGACGACTACGAACCAGTTGGTGCGTAGCGCGGTCGCAGCGTCCAGGCCGCCAGGGCCAGGAAGAGCGTGAGCGCGACGCTGAGCACGAGCGGTGGGAGGAAGAAGAACCGCACCACCAGCACCACCTGGGCGAGGTTGGCGACGAGGAACGCGAGCACGAACGGCCTTGCCCGCTCCGGCGCGTCGGCCGCGAGCCCGGCGAGGAGCCACAGCACCACCGCCTCCAGAAGCTGGAGGACGCTCAGGGTGAGCCCGAAGCCCTGATAGAAGTCCCAGTAGCTGCGCATGCTGCCGAAGACGGCGAAGCGGAAAGACTTCATCCCGCCCACGACGAGGTCCGTGTGCCCGCCTTCCGAAGGCGTCCACGGGATTCCGGCCGAATGGCCGAGGCAGTAGAGAAGGCTCAGGATCGCGGCGATGCGGAGAAGCCGGCGAGGGGTCATCGGGAGGAGCCAGCCATGGCTGCGGGTCTGAACCGGAGATTCTACTGCGGA
>DASXGF010000599.1:0-3329 GCA_036489275.1 Myxococcaceae bacterium
TGTCGGCCTCATCGCCTTCTTCGTGCTCTTCCTCCTCGGCCCGCTCACCGTCTTCACCCCCGCGCTCGGCCGCGCGAAGCGGACCGGCCTCGCCGAGTACGGCAAGCTGGCCAGCGTCTACGTCACTGCCTTCGAGAAGAAGTGGATCCGGGGCCCGGTCGACGACGCGGAGCTCCTCGGCACCGGCGACATCCAGTCGCTCTCCGACCTGGGGCAGAGCTACTCGGTGATCCGGGAGATGAGCGTCGTTCCTTTCGGGCTGCAGGACATCATGCGGCTGGCGGTGGCCACCGCGCTCCCGCTGCTTCCGCTCGGGCTCACCGTCTTCTCGCTCGAGGAGCTGGTGATGCGGCTTCTGAAGATCGTCTTCTGAAGCAAATCCGGCGCGGGCGATCTAGGGTTCGAGGCCGGAGGCACCCGTGCTGAAACAGCTCTCCTGGATCGGAGCCGTCGTCGCGGCGCTCGCGGTCGGATGCGCCTCTGCACCCCCGGCTCAACAAGGGCAGGAGAAGGCCGGGCAGTCCCTGGTCGGCTCGGAGTGGGAGCTGAGCGACCTCGCGGGTCTCCCTGTCTTGCCGGACCACCGGCCGACGCTGTCCTTCTCCGAGCCGGGGCGCATCGCAGGGAACGGCTCCTGCAACCGGTACGGCGGCGCCGCCGACCTCGGAGACGGGACGATCAAGGTGGGGCCGCTCGCGACCACCCGGATGGCGTGCACGCCCGAGATCGACGCCCAGGAGCAAGCCTTCCTCGGCGCGCTCCAGAACGCGCGCAAGGTCGAGCTGGTGGACGGAGACCTCGTCGTCACCACCGAGAGCCTGGAGCGGCCGCTCCGGTTCCGCCGCACCCGCTGAGCAGTCGCAGTCCGAGGCACACCGCATGGCCGAGATCACCGTCATCGGCGCGGGAGTGGTGGGGCTCACCACCGCGTTCGTCCTCGAGGAAGACGGGCACCGGGTCCGGGTCATCGCCGCCGAGCGGCCGGAGCGAACCACCTCCGCGGCAGCCGGCGCGGTCTGGTATCCATTCGAGGTCGGGCCTCCCGAGGCGGTGCGCCGCTGGGCGCGGGCCACACGCGGGTGGCTGCTCGAGCTCTCCCGCACCGTGCCCGAGGCGGGAGTGGACGTGCTGACCGTCCGGGAGTGCGCCTCCGATGCCAGCCCTCCGTGGTGGGCCGGCGCCGTGGAGGGGCTCCGGCTGATCGAGGGTCCGCAGCCGAGCGGGGCCCGGCTGGCGTGGGAGTTCGAGGCGCCGCGGGTGGAACCGGCGCTCCATCTTCCCTGGCTCGAGTCACGGCTCGGGCGGCCCATCGAGATCACCCGGGTGGATCGCCTGGACGACGTGCCCGGCGAGCTCGTCGTGAACTGCACGGGCATCGGCGCGCGGCGGCTCACCGGTGACACGACGCTCCGGGCGCTGCTGGGCCAGACGGTCCTCGTCGGCCCGGGTGAGATCGACCCCGGGCGGATGTACGGCGACGAGCGAGACCTCCGGGAGATGCTCTACGTCATCCCGCGGCGCGCCGAGGTGGTCATTGGCGGCTGCGCCCTGCTCTTCGAGGGCGACGTCCCGCCCCCGCCGGACCCGGTGCTCCGCCGCGCCTTGCTCGAGCGGGCGCGGGCAGCCGGCTTCCACCACGGGCCGGTGCTCCGCGACGCCGTGGGACTCCGGCCTGCCCGTCCCGAGGTGCGGGTCGAACGCATCGGCCGCGTCATTCATCACTACGGCCACGGGGGAGCCGGGTACACTCTCGCTCGCGGCTCGGCGACGGACGTCGCGGCCCTCGCGCGCTGACCTCACGCTGGCGTGCTGCCCGGTGGGCATGCTGGAGTCGGACGAGAGGTGCAGCAGCCGCAGGAGCGTGACGACGTCGAGGAGCGCGCTCCGGCGACCGGCTCCGGGTGGTGATCAGCCGGCTGCTTCGCTCGGAGCCGGCGGACGCGGTCCCGTCCCGTAGGTCACCTCCACCAGCGTGAGCCCGTGCGCCGGAGCGGTCGGCCCGGCCCGCGTCCGGTCCTTCGCCGCGAGCACGTCGGCGATCCACCCCGGCACGCGCCTCCCCCGGCCCACCTCGACCAGCGAGCCCACGACGTTGCGCACCATGTGCTTGAGGAAGGCCGTTCCCTCCACCTCGATGCGAAGGATGTCGCCGAAGCTCTGGACGTCGAGCTCGCGCAGCGTCCGTCGCGGGTGCGACGCCTCGCAGTCGGCGGCCCGGAAGCTGGTGAAGTCGTGTGTCCCGAGCAGCGCGGTGGACGCGCTCTGCATCGACTCCACGTCGAGCGCGCTGAAGACTTCCCAGTGTGTCCGCCGCAGCAAGGGTGCCCGCCCCGGGCGCCGCGAGATGAGGTAGCGATAGCGCTTCCCGGTGGCCCAGCGCCGGGGATCGAAGTCGGCCGGCACGTCGTCCGCCGCCATCACCGCCACGTCCCCCGGAAGGACCCCCGAGAGACCCCGGACGTATGCCTTCGAGGGCAACGCCCGCGGCGCATCGAACGCCACCACCTGCCCCAGCGCATGGACTCCGGCGTCGGTTCGCCCGGCGGCCACGGCGGTCACCTTGGCTCCGAGGAACTCGGCCAGCGCGGACTCGAGCACCTCCTGCACGCTCCGCCCGTTGGGCTGCCGCTGCCAGCCGACGAAGTCGGTGCCGTCGTACTGCAGGGTGAGGCGCACCCGCGGCATCAGCGGTACTTCAACCAGTCACGAAGGACGTCTCGCGCCAGCTCCTCGAGCGTGAGCCCGTTGCGCTCGGCCACCGTCTCCAGCGCCTTGCGGTCCGCGTCGTCCAGGTGCAGCCGCAGCGCCCGCCCACCGCGCCGCGGCTCACCGTCCGAGGCCAGCGTTTCGGAGGCCCGGGTGAGCCGCGCCCGCTCAGCCTCCAGCTCGTCGGAGAAGAGCTGCTTGAGGAAGTTGGAGAGGTGCATGCTCGAGGGGCGGAACTCGCTCTCGGCCAGCAGATGCTCCAGGTCGCGCTGCATCTCCCAGGCGCTGGGGTACCGCTTCGCCCGGTCCTTCTCCAGCGCCCGCATCACCACCGCCTCCACCTCGGGCGGGATGTCCGGCTTGAAGTAGCTCGGGCCGTAGATCTTCCCCTCGCTGATGCTCCGCAGCACCGCCGGCTCGGAGTCTCCGGTGAAGAGGCGAAATCCGGTCAGCCACTCGTAGAGCACCACGCCCAGGGAGAAGATGTCGCTCCGGCAGTCGAGCTGCTTGCCCAGAGCCTGTTCCGGGCTCATGTAGCTCAGCTTTCCCTTGATCTCCCCGACGCTGGTCTCGCCCGTCTGGCCGCGGGCCTTGGCGATGCCGAAGTCGAGGATCTTCACCGT
>DASXGF010000619.1:0-18563 GCA_036489275.1 Myxococcaceae bacterium
CGGAACGCTCGGGCGTGGCGAAATCCGAGTGCCCGTCGAGGAAGACGAGACCCAGCCGCTCCACGTTGCGGCGTGCACCGAGCAGGTCGCCGAGCAGAATGCTGCAATCACCCCCCAGCACCACGGCCAGCTCGCCGCGGAGGACGACGGTCTCCACGGTGTCGGCGAGCTTCCGGGAGTAGTCGGCGATGGCCTCCGCGTTCCGGATGCCGGTCGGGTGCACCTCGGTGCCGTAGCGAGGCGCCTCGACGCGGCCGGCGTCTCGTGCCCCGAGGCGGGCGCGCAGCCCGTTCCAGCGGAGCACGTCGGGCATCCGCCGCGTGCCGGGCTCACGCCCCGGGGCAGGAGGCGCGAGACCCAGGTTCGAGGGCGCGTCGAGGACCGTTCTGGGCTTCACCATGACGTTAGGACCTAACTGTTGAAGTCGAGTTTGAGGGTTCGAAGATGGATCGCACCTTTCTCACCTGTCAAGACGTGCTGAGAGGTTAGAGTGGTGGTCATGCTTCTTCCCGGCACCCATCGGTTCAAGCTGGCAGGCGGCCACCCGGTCCTCGACTTCCTGAACACCGTCGGCGGCCACCGGCTCACCGGTGGGCGGGAGGATCTGGCCACGCCCGAAGACCTGGTCTCGTGGGGGCTGCAGTCGGGGTGGCTCGACCAGGAGCGCGCCCCGGCGATGCTGGTGGAGATCCAGATTCGCCCCGCCGAGGCACGGGCGGCGCTCCAGCGCGTCCGGCTCTTTCGCGAGGCCCTTTTCCGAGTCTTCCTCGCCGTTTCCGAGGGAGGGCAGCCAGCCGCCGAACCGCTCGAGGCGCTCGAGCAGGAGGTCCGCCGCGCCTGGGCCGAGCGGCGGCTGGTTCGTACGCCCGACGACACCTACCGTTGGGTGTCCCCGGAGTCGGCCCGGCTCGACGCCTTCGTTCCCGGGCTGTCCGTCGCCGCCTCTGATCTCCTGACCGGACCCGACCGCGGACGCATTCGCCTCTGCGAGGCGACGGCGCTGGACGGCTGTGGGTGGCTCTTCCTCGACACCAGCAAGAACGGAACTCGCCGCTGGTGCGAGATGGCGACCTGCGGCAACAAGTACAAGGCGCGTCGGCACTACGCGCGGGTCCGAGCAGGGCGGAGGAGGGCGGCCGAGTAGGTTCGCTGTCGGGCCCTGGGCGCTGAACCCGGAGGCACTTGCCCCCGCGTGCGAGCCGGCATACTCCCTCCGGCGCCGCGAGTGCGCCGCTGCCTCGCGATTCCTCGACAGAGAGGTCGAACGAAACCATGGCCGTTCCCGCCAAGAAGCTCTCGTCCCTGAAGAAGCCCTCCGGACAAGTTCCCAGCGACGTGAAGAACCTCGCGCTGGCCGAGAAGGGCCGCGGTCGCATCGAGTGGTCCGGCCGGTCGATGCCCGTGCTGCACCAGATCCGCGAGCGGTTCGCGAAGCAGAAGCCGCTCAAGGGCATGCGGATGGCAGCCTGTCTCCACGTCACCGCGGAGACCGCCAACCTCGCCATCGCGCTGAAGGCCGGCGGGGCGGACCTGGTCCTCTGCGCCAGCAACCCCCTCTCCACCCAGGACGACGTGGCCGCGGCCCTGGTGGTCGACCACGGGATCAGCGTGTTCGCCATCAAGGGCGAGGACAACAAGACGTACTACCGCCACATCACCTCGGCGATCGAGCACCGGCCGAACCTCACGATGGACGACGGCGCGGACGTGGTCGGAGTGCTCCACAGCGAGCGCAGGGACTTGCTCTCGGACGTCATCGGCGGAACCGAGGAGACCACCACCGGCGTCATCCGCCTCCGGGCGATGGCCCGCGAAGGGGTGCTTGGCTACCCGATCGTCGCCGTCAACGACGCGCTGACCAAGCACATGTTCGACAACCGCTACGGCACCGGTCAGTCGACGCTCGACGGGATGATCCGCGCCACCAACCGGCTGGTCGCCGGGAGCGTCTTCGTCGTCGCCGGCTACGGATGGTGCGGCCGCGGCCTGGCGCTGCGGGCCAAGGGCCTGGGCGCCGACGTGGTGGTGACCGAGATCGATCCCCACAAGGCGCTCGAGGCGGTGATGGACGGCTACCGCGTGATGCCGATGAAGGACGCGGCGAAGATCGGCGACTTCTTCTGCACCGTCACAGGCAACGTGAACGTCATCCGGCGCGAGCATTTCGAGACGATGAAGGACGGTGCCATCGTCGCCAACAGCGGCCACTTCAACGTCGAGCTGGACCTCGAGAACCTGGGGAAGATCGCGAAGGACCGCGGCACCGTGCGCGAGTTCGTCGAGCAGTACACGCTGAAGAACGGCAACCGGGTCATCGTGCTCGGCGAGGGCCGGCTAGTGAACCTGGCCGCCGCCGAGGGCCACCCCTCGAGCGTGATGGACATGTCCTTCGCCAACCAGGCGCTGTGCAGCGAGTGGATGGTGAAGAACCACCGGACGCTGGAGAAGCGCGTCTACACGGTGCCGGAGAAGATCGACAAGGAGATCGCCCGGCTCAAGCTCAAGGCGATGGGCGTGAAGATCGACGTCCTCACCGACGAGCAGGAGACGTACCTCAACAGCTGGAACCAGGGCACCTGAGACCTCCCGAGGCGTCGGGCCCAGAGATGCGGTCGCCCGGCGTCCGCCTCAGCGCAGCGTGAGGAGCTTGGCCAGCTCCGCCAGCTGGCCCAGCATCGCGCGCAGTATCTCGGGGTCCGTGAGCAGCCCGGGCAGCTCGACGCGCGCGGTGTGCCCGGAGACCTGCACGCCGTCCTGGAGCAGCGGCGGGAGCACCTCGCGCCGCCGGTGCGCGTCGAGCCAGCCCGCGAGCACCTCCGTGTCACGCGCCGACGCACGAAGCTCGGTTCCAGGAGCGGAGAGCGCGAGCCCCTCGGGGACCACGCCCTCGAAGTCGGCGAACAGCCGCGTGCGCCAGGGTCCGAGGCCGAGGACGGTGCGCCGCGCCGTGAGCTCGATGCGCAGGAGCCGGTACTTCCCGCGAATGCCGAGCGAGCCCGGATCGAACCCGAGGCTCAACGCCCGGGCGAGCGTGTCCCAGTCGCCGAGCTGCCGCGCGCGCTCACGGCGGCCCCGCCGCCAGAGCAGGCCCACCGCGAGGACGAGGAGCGCGAGCAGGGCCCAGGAGCGCACGCCTGCCTCCTACCACCCGTGAGGGGGGCGATCGTTGCCCGGGCGACCTCGATGCGCCAGCATGGCGGCCGCCGCCCAGGCCCGACGGAAACGGAGGGTGCAACCATGAAACGCTGGCTCGTTCTCGGCCTCATCGCCTGCGCGTGCGGCTCGAGCGACGGCGGTAGTCCCGATGCCGGGGGGAACCCCAACCCCGGCGGATCCCTCACCGGGACCGTGGGGGGTCACCCGCTGGACGTGAAGGAAGCCGTCTTCGGAATCGATCCGATGACCAGGCTGGTCTGGGTCTATGCAGCCGACCGCACCGGAGTCTGTGCGCTGCTGGGCGGGACGTCCTTGCCCGGAACCACGACGGCGCTGGCGCTGGTGATGGTGAACGTGACCGGCACCAGCACCGGGGACTACACCACCGGTAACTACGCCTGGATCGATCTCGCGAACGTCTCCGGGCTTCCCCCTCCCGGACTGTACTGGGCAGGCTCGTTCGCCGTGGCGACGAGCTGCACGGCATCGACCACCGGCGATGCCACGGCCGGGACCGTGAGCGTGACCCAGGTCGGCAACAGCACCGGAACGCACCTCAAGCTGAACGTGACCAACGTCAAGTTCGGCACCGACACGCTGAACGGCAGCCTCGAGGCGAGCTACTGCACGACCGCCGCGGCTCCGACCTGTGGTGGCGGGGGAACCCCCTGAGACGCTCCGTCGCCGCCGGACCGGGCGGGCTGGGTTCGGTCTACTTGAGGATCGTCGCGCAGTAGGTGCTGTTCGGACCGAACGGTCCGCCGCACTGCTGGGTCTGCTGGAACTGGTCGGCCTGCCCGTAGTCCTTCAGGGTGTCCGGGAAGTCCACGCCGTAGTGGAACCCGGTCGGCCCGAGGGTGAACCAGGGATAGATGCAGTAGGGTCCACCGTAGACGGCGCAGTACTGGTCGACCTCGGCCTTTCCCCCGAAGTCGCTGACCACGCCCCACTTTTTTGCCGTGGACCCGTCCGTGCCGAAGGTGACCGAGATGACCTGGATGGGCGAGGTCGCCGCCCAGGATGCCGCGTTGTACGACTCGCAGCCGACCTCTCCCGGAACACAAAACGCCGAAGCCGGGCTGGTGAACGGCGAGGTGTGGCCGATCTCCCAGACGAAGGCGTTGGGAGCGTCGTCCACCAGGCCCCAGGCCAGCGAGTTCCCGACGGCCTGGACGTCGTAGGCCGGCATCAGCGGACCGTCGGACTTCGAGTTGAGGACGATCGTCCCCGAGCCGCCGGTCGTCAGGTCGGTCACGGTGACGTGGAAGCCGTCCTGCGCCGGCGTCGTGTACCAGTGGATCGTGACGGTGTCGCCCGCGTGCATCACCAGTGGGTTCTTCGGCGAGCTGTCGTCTGCGAGCATCGCGTTGAAGGCAGCGGTCTCGTGGAAGACGCCCTTCGTGCCCGTTGCCGTGAGCTTCCAGACGGGAGAGCAGACGGTGTACGTGTTCGGGGAGTACGAGACGACGAAGCCGCCGTTGGGGGTGCAGTTGCTCACCAGCGCGTCGGGGTAGAACTGAAGCTCGACGAACGCCTGGCCGAAGAGGCTGGTCGGGTCGGTAACGGTTCCGCCGAACCAGAACGTGGGCCCTGTCGCAGAGACGTTGGAAGTTCCATCGGTCGGGAGGACCACCGTCCAGGTGAGGTTGCGGGCGGAGCCGGCTGCGCTCGAGATGGGAAAGAGCTCCGGCTCGTCATGGCCGCTACATCCCGACGAATACTTCACCTCGAACGAGCCCTCGGCGTACCGCGGATGGTGAGCGATGCAGCCCGAGCCATCCGCGCTCGCTGGCAGTGCCGCGAGGCCGCACACCGCAGTACCAAGCGTCAGCAGGCACCGGATCATCCGTCGCATTCGTCGCCTCCCCGGGGGGGCTTGCCCCGCGCCCGGCGCACGGTAGACAGGGTCACCGATGCTCGGCGAACCGGAACGCGGGAGTGTTCGCTGTTCTCGCACGGAGTTGCATGTGCGAAGACCGCGCGGGGGGATCGAGCGCGTCTGGTCGGAGTCGGCGCAGCGCACCGATCGACGCTGGACCGAGCGGGCGCTCGGGCTTCGGAGGCGGCGATGCCGGAGCTCCGCCGCCCCCGCGCGAACGTTGCCCGTGGCGATGACCGCGTTGTCAGGTTTCCGGTGGCGGTCTCACCATTGAAGGCGGCAGCGGCTGGGCTGGCTTGAACGTGCCGGTCCACGGGCTTCCCGAGACGGCGATGTTCTGATGGAAACGCCCGGGGAGCCGACGACCTACGGAACGAGCTTCAGGTAGTTCTCGTACCGGGTCTGGATCTCCGAGACGTAGCGCACGGGCTCCGTCCCCCGCACGTACCCGTGCCGGGCCCGCGCGTAGTACCCCGGCTGCTGGAGCAGCAGCATCGCCCGCTCGACGTTCTTGAACCACTTGTCCGGGTCGAGCGCCTTGGCCCGGGCCAGCTGGCGCGCGTCGGCGAGGTGGCCCCATCCGCAGTTGTAGGCGGCGAGGGCGAAGCGCATCCGCTGCTGGACTGGGAGCGTCGTCTCCAGCCGGTCCGCCATGCGGGCCAGGTGCTTGATGCCGGCGGCCGCGCCCTCCTCGGGATCCTCGAGGCGGCTGAAACCGAGCTCCTTCGCCGTTCGAGGTAGGACCTGGAACAGGCCGAGCGCCCCGGCGAGGCTCTTCGCCTGGGGGTCGAAGCGGCTCTCCTGGTAGGCCTGCGCCGCGAGCAGCCGCCAGTCGAAGCCGTAGAGCTGCGCGTACTTGCGGAACAGCGGGTCGAAGGTCGACAGCCCCTGCAGCGTCCCCGCGTCCTGCGCCCGGACCTCGGTGGCGATGCGCGCGTCCTCGAAGTAGCGCCGCCACGACATGTTGTACTCGAGCCCCTTGTAGGACTGGCGAACGAACCGATCCAGCGCCGCCTTCAGCTCGTGGTCGCCCGGGCGCACGGCGAACGCGAGCTGCTTCTTCTCTCCGGCCTCGAGCGGAAACGCGGCCACGACGTCGCTCCGCCACACCCGCTCGGCCTGGTAGATGTGCGAATCGGCCACCGTCAGGTCCGCTTCGCCCGCGGCGACGGCGGCGATGAGCTGTTCGGTCTCCTCGTCCGGCCTGGCCAGCTCGATGGTGAACGCCGCCCCCTTCGACCGCAGCCGCTCCAGCGTGGCCAGGTAGCTCGAACCGGGCCGCACGCGGATCTTCCGGCCGCGAAGCGCGTCCACGTTCTTCAGCGGAGGCTCGGACGCGCGCTGGACGACGAGCTCCTGGATCTCGAGGTACGGCACGCTGAACGCCACGTGCTTTCCGCGCTCCGGGGTCACCGTGTACGAGGCGGCGATGACGTCACCCTTGCCCTGCAGGAGCCAGGGGACGAGGTCGGCGTGCGACGGCGGCACCACCATCTGCAGCCGGACGTCCAGCCCGTCGGCGAACCGTTTCATGAGGTCGTGATCGAAGCCCGCGGCCTCGCCTCGGAGGAGGAAGTAGCTGACCGCGTTGTTGCGGGTGAGCACCCGGAGGACCCGGTGCTTCTTCACCCCGGCCATGTCCGCGGCCCAGGTGCGGTCGGCATGCGCGACCAGCGCGCGCTCCTGGATGAACAGGTCCAGCGCCGCCTTGAGCTGCTTCGCCTCGGGGTGCACCGCCCAGGCGATGGAGCGCTTCCGCGCGATGGGGAAGAGCGACTGCGCGCCCGGGTTCCAGGCCCGCTCGGCGTCCCAGACGTTGCTGTCCACGACCGCCAGCTCGCGCTCGCCGCGCTGCACCTCGCCGATGAGCTCCGACTGCTGGACCGCCCCGAGCACCTGCTCCACCCGGATGCCCGGGACCTCGAGCTTCGCCAGGCTCGCCTCGAACACCGAGCCGGTGGGGATGCTCACCGTCCTCTTCGCGAGATCCGCCGGGGCGCGCGGGAGGTTCTTCGCTCCCTTCCGGCCGATCAGCAGCTCATCGACGATGACGATGGGGTCGGTGAAGGTCACCCGCGCGGCGCGTTCGGGCGTGATGGTGAGCCCGGTGGCGGCCACGTCGCCGCGTCCGGCGAGCAGTTCGTCGAGGATGTCGTGGCGCCGTTCGACCCAGACGATCTCCAGCTTCAGGCCCTGCCGCCGGGAGAAGTCCTCGGCGAGGTCGCGGTCGAGCGCCGCGGGCGTCCCATCGCGCTGGATGCCTTGGTCGTCCTCGTCGCCCACCACCAGGACCCGGAGGGTGCCGCGCGCGCGGATGTCCGCGAGGTCCGGGACGGGCGCCGCCAGCCCGGGCAGCGGGAGGAGCACGGCGGAGAGCAACCCTGCGACCCGTCCGACTCGACCCATGCGCGGCGCGGAACGCTACCCGCCGGGCGGGCCGGAGGCGACGAGATCCCGACACCGCAACCCGACGGCGTGGAGCGTCATCGGGTCAACCCCGGGTCACTTGTGCCGCGAGCCGCCTCCGAAGAGCAGTCCCACACCGAACGAGAAGTACTGCTGGGAGGGAATCCCGTGCCGTTCCCAGAAGTAGTTCCATCGTCCGTCGAAGAAAAGCGCGGTCCCGTCGCTGCCCAGCCCGAAGGCGATGCCGAAGTGGGGCTGCACGCCCCATTGCCAGTCCGAGAGCGAGTACTCGTTCAACCCCAGGTCGACGACCCGCTCGAAGTACGCCGCTCCGCCGTTCACCCCTGCCCAGAAGCGACTGCCGTGCCCGAGCGGGATGTGGAAGGCGAAGCCGGCCATCAGCGGGATGACGTTCAGGTACCGGAACTGCTTGCCAGAGACGTCCTGTCCGTCGGTGGTAGTGAGGACGCCCTGCTTCACCGCGTTGAAGCTGTTCAGGCCGGCCGACAGCTCGAGGTGGAAGGCGTACGTGAGCTCGAGCGAGACGTCGAGATGACCGCCGCGGGTGCTGACGCGGTCGATGTAGTCCTTCGTGGCGGCCTGGGGCACTGCGAACTCGTAGGACAGCCGGACGTTGCTCTGGGCCAGCGCGGCGAAGGAGGCCAGGAGGACGAGGGCGAGGAGAAGTCGCGTGACGGAGCGCATGGGGAGGCTCACAGGTACGAGGACTGCGCGAACGCCTGGTCGATGCCCTTTTCGATGCGCTGCACGAGCGACGCCTTGTCGCTGCCCAGCAGGCCATCGAAGGACGCGGTCCAGATCGCCGTCAGCTTCTTGGTGGAGGGGTTGGCCGTCCGCAGATCCAGCATCTCGATCCGCAGCGACCCGGCGTCGATGACCGTCCCGTAGGCCACGGAGTAGGGGTAGTAGACGCCCCAGCTGCCGTCGAAGCCGCTGAAACCGTCCCAGCCCGGCCAGAGGTCGTAGAAGGGATAGGAGACGTACTCGACGTACCGGGTCGCGGTGGCCGAGACGAGGATGTCGACGTCGGGGGTCTCGGTCGTGGGCTCCACGCGCCGCAGCCCGATGGCGTCGAGGTTGGAGGCCACGCGGGCCAGGATCTGCGCGTCGTACGAGTGGTCGATGGCGAGCGGCTTCCCGTGGGGCGCCGCGACTTCCTGGATGGTGTCCGGGAGCGCGTACGTGCGCAGGGTCGAGAAGTTCGCCGACGAATCGTGCTGCGTGGTGACGGAGTCGAGGTCCTGCACCGTCTCCGCACCGCCGGGGTAACAGGCCGCGAGGAGCAGCACCGCGGCCCACGTCCACTTCCTCATTTGCCCCGTCCTCCCAAGCTCCCCCTGAGCCAATGCCGCAGATCTGCACACTTCCGACGGCGACGTCCACGGGACCGGCCCCGGCCCGACGGCGTACGGACGCACCCGCGCCCCTTGGACGGGCCGTGTGCCCACCGCATTCACTCCGGTCCCACCCCCGACTTGCGGGGCCCGGCCGGACCCTGGCATGAGGTCCGCTCTCCAATGGGTCTCCTCCGCGCGGCAGTCCTCGGGCTCGTCCAGGGCATCACCGAGTTCCTTCCCATCAGCTCGACGGCGCACCTCCGGATCACCCCGGAGCTGTTCGGCTGGCAGGACCCCGGGGCGGCGTTCGACGCCATCATCCAGCTGGGGACCGTGGCCGCGGTGCTGGTCTACTTCCGGCGGGACATCGTCCAGCTACTCCGGGCCTGGGTGGAGGGCCTGCGGCGCCGCGAGCCGTTCGGCACCACCGAGTCGCGTCTGGCCTGGTTCGTCCTGGTCGGGACGCTTCCGGTGGTGGTCTTCGGCTTCGCGTTCAAGCACGCCATCGAGACCAGCCTTCGCTCCCTGTACGTCGTCGCCACCTCGATGATCGTCCTCGCCCTCCTGCTCGGGGCGGCGGAGTGGACGGCGCGGCACGCCCGACGGCTCGAGGACATGAACTGGACCGACGGGTGGGTCATCGGCTTCTGGCAGGCGCTGGCGCTGATCCCCGGCTCCAGCCGCTCCGGCACCACCCTGACCGGTGGCCTCTGGCGAGGGCTCCGGCGGGAAGACGCGGCCCGCTACTCGTTCCTTCTCTCCATTCCCGCCACCACCGCCGCCGGGCTGTTCGAGCTCCGACACCTCCGGCATGCCTCCACCCCGTTCACCGGCGCCGAGCTGGTGGTGGCCGCGGCCGTGGCCTTCGTCTCCGGGATGCTCGCCATCGGCGGCCTGCTCCGCTACCTCCGCACCCGCACCACGTTCGTCTTCGTGGTGTACCGCCTCTGCCTCGGTGCGCTCCTCCTCGCGTTTCTCCACTCGGGACGGCTCCGCCCGGACGCCGGCCTCGAACCGGGCGCGACGCAGACCACCGAGCGAGCACCGCGCTGATGGACCCGCGGTTCGCCCAGCTCGGCGGGGCGCTGCAGCAGCATCCGGGGCGCCAGCTGAACCTCCCGGGGCTCGAGCTGCGCGACTCGGCGGTCCTGGCCCCCTTCATTCTCCGGGGAGACGACCCGCGGCTGCTCTTCACGCTGCGGCCCGCGCACCTCCGCCGGCACGCAGGGCAGGTCTCGTTCCCCGGCGGGGCACGGGACCCGGACGACCCGACGCCGCTGCACACCGCGCTCCGCGAGATGCGGGAGGAGCTCGGAGTGCCGGCCGAGTCGATCGAGGTGCTCGGGATGCTCGACGAGATCCCCACCACCTCCGAGTTCCGGGTCGTTCCCTACGTGGGTCTCCTGGACCCCTCGGTCGAGCTGCATCCGGACGCGGGGGAGATCGCCGAGGTCCTCGAGCTACCGGTGTCGGATCTGCTTGTGCCCGGGCTCCGGCGGACCGAGAAACGCTTCTACCGGGGAGCCGAGCGCGACGTGTACTTCTACGACGTGGGCCATCACACCATCTGGGGCGCGACCGCGCGCATCCTGTCCAACCTCCTCGCGGTGCTCTCCGGGCTGCCGGCGTGGGTGGAGGCGAGGTCCGCATGACGCTCTATCCGGTGGTGATGGCGGGTGGATCGGGCACCCGCTTCTGGCCGCTGTCGCGCAAGGCCCGCCCCAAGCAGTTCCTCGCGCTCGCCACCGACCGGCCGCTGATCGTCGAGACGGTGGACCGGCTGAAGGGGCTCGCCACCCCGGGGCGCACCTACGTGGTCTGCGGGCCGGTGCACGCCCGCGCCGTGCGCCGGCTCCTCCCACGGCTCCCGGCGGCCAACGTCGTGGTGGAGCCCATCGCCCGGAACACCGCGCCGGCCATCGGTCTGGCCACCCTGCACGTCCAGGCGCGCGACCCGGACAGCGTGATCGCGGTGCTGCCCTCCGACCACCACGTCGCGGACGTGGCCGGGTTCCGCGCGGTGCTCGGACGGGCGGCCGAGGTCGCCGCGAGCGGAGCGCTGGTGACCATCGGCATCCGGCCGACGCGGCCGGAGACGGGCTACGGGTACATCCGGGTGGGCGAGCCCATCGACGGGAGGGCAGCCCGGGTGCGCGCCTTCGTGGAGAAGCCCGACGCGCCGACGGCCGCCGGATACCTCTCCTCCGGCGAGTACCTCTGGAACGGCGGCATCTTCGTCTTCACCGCCCGCGCGATGCGGGACGCAATCGCCCGCCATCTGCCCGAGCTGGACGTGGTGCTCGAGCGCATCGCGCCCACCGTGGGCACCTCGCGGTACGCCGCGGCGCTCCGGAAGCACTTCCCGAAGGCGCCGGCCATCTCCATCGACTACGGGGTGATGGAGAAGGCCCGGGAGATCGCCGTCGTGCCGGGCGACTTCGGCTGGTCCGACGTGGGGAGCTTCGCCGCGTTGCCCGAGGTCCGCCCCGCGGACCCGAGCGGGAACGTGGTGGTGGGGAAGGGCGCGGTGCTGGTGGACTCGGGGGGCTGTGTGGTGGTGGGGTCCGGACGGCCGCTCGGCGTGGTGGGGCTGCGGGACATGGTGGTGGTGGATTCCGGAGACGCGGTGCTGGTGGTGCCTCGCGACCGGAGCCAGGACGTCCGGGCCGTGGTGCAGCTGCTGAAGAGCAAGGGCCTGGGAAAGTTCGAATGAGGCGAGGCAGAGGATGAACGCTCACATCTTTCGCGAGTACGACATCCGCGGGCTGGTCGATCAGGACCTGACCGAGGAGGTGGTGGAGCTGCTGGGGAAGGGGCTGGGCACGGTCGTCCGCCGCAAGGGCGGGAAGAGCATCGTGGTCGGCCGCGACTGCCGCGAGTCCAGCACTCGCTTTCGCGACCGGCTGGTGGCCGGCATCAACTCCACCGGCCTCGACGTGCTCGACGTGGGGGTGGTGCCGACGCCGCTGACCTACTTCGCGGCCAACACCCTCCCGGTGGACGGGCTGGCGATGATCACCGGCAGCCACAACCCGCCCGAGTACAACGGCTTCAAGATCGGCCACGGAAAGACCACGCTCCACGGCCACGAGATCCAGGCGCTCCGGCAGCTCATCGAGGCCCGCGACTTCGAGGTGGGCCGCCAGGGCCGCTCCACCCCGTTCGACATCGTCACCCCCTACGGTCACTTCGTCCGCCAGACGGTGCGCGTGGGCCGCGAGGGCATGCGGATCGTGATCGACGCCGGGAACGGAACCGGCGGCGAGGTGGCGGTCCCGCTCTTCCGGAGCATGGGGTTCGACGTCGTGCCCCTCTTCTGCGAGATGGACGCCCGCTTCCCGAACCACCACCCGGACCCGACGATGCTGGAGAACCTCCAGGACCTCATCCGGGCGGTGAAGACGGAGAAGGCGGAGGTGGGCATCGCCTACGACGGGGACGCCGACCGGATCGGGGTCATCGACGATCAGGGCAAGGTGCTGTGGGGCGACCAGCTGATGATCCTCTTCTCCCGTTCGGTGCTGGCCGAGGCGCCCGGGTCGTACATCGTGGGCGAGGTGAAGTGCTCCGCCACGCTCTACGACGACATCGCGGCGCACGGCGGCACGCCGGTGATGTGGAAGGCCGGACACAGCCTGATCAAGGCCAAGATGAAGGAGACCCATGCCCAGCTCGCCGGCGAGATGAGTGGGCACATCTTCTTCAAGCACCGCTACTTCGGCTTCGACGACGCGGTGTACAGCTCGGCGCGCCTGCTGGAGATCCTGACCCATGAGAAGCGCCCCCTCTCGGCGCTGCTGTCCGACGTTCCGCGCACGTTCGCCAGCCCGGAGATCCGGTTCGACGTTCCGGAGGAGAAGAAGTTCGCCATGGTGCGGCGGGCGACCGAGGTCCTGCGTGCGGCCGGGCACTCCATCATCGACGTGGACGGCGTGCGGGTGACCTTCGCCGACGGCTGGGGGCTCATCCGGGCCAGCAACACCCAGCCGCTGCTGGTGCTCCGCTTCGAGGCGAAGACCGAGGGGCGCCTCCGGGAGATCCAGACGCTGATCGAGAACACGGTGCGTCAGGTGCAGCGCGAGGTCGGCGCCTAGCTGCGCTACACTTCCTGAATGGCAGACCCGTCTCCAGCGCTGGTCGGCATCATCATGGGGAGCTCGTCGGACTGGTCCACCCTGGCCCCGGCCGGCGAGGTGCTGGCCGAGCTGGGTATCCCCTTCGAGGCCCGGGTGGTGAGCGCCCACCGGACCCCGGACTGGATGTTCGAGTACGCCTCGACGGCCGAGTCCCGGGGCCTGAAGGCGATCATTGCCGGAGCGGGTGGGGCAGCCCACCTTCCGGGCATGGTGGCGGCGAAGACCCTCGTACCCGTGCTCGGAGTGCCGGTGCCGGCGACCGTGCTCCAGGGCGTGGATGCGCTCCTGTCCATCGTGCAGATGCCGAAGGGGGTGCCGGTGGGAACGCTGGCCATCGGGAAGCCGGGCGCGGCGAACGCGGCGCTGCTCGCCGCGGAGATCATCGGCCTGGAAAGGCCCGAGGTTCGGGAGCGGCTCCGCGCCTGGCGAGCGGCGCGGACCAAGGAAGCGCTGGAGAGCACGCTGCCGTGAGCATCATCCTGCCCGGCGCGACCATCGGCATCCTCGGCGGCGGCCAGCTGGGGCGGATGACCGCCATGGCGGCGCGCTCGCTGGGGTACCACCTGGCCGTGCTGGATCCGGATCCGTCGTGTGCGGCGCGCTTCCTGGTGGAGACCTGCGTCACCGCGGGGTTCGACGACGTGCAGGCGGCGCGGGACCTGGCGCTACGCTGCCAGGTGGCCACGGTGGAGATCGAGAAGGTCTCCATCGAGGTCATGCGGGCGGTCCAGGAGATCATCCCGATGCGGCCAGGGCCCGAGGTGCTGCACGTGGTGCAGGACCGGGCGCGCCAGAAGGACTGGCTCGCCGAGCACGGCTTCCCGGTGGGCCCGTACCGCAAGGCGGGAACCGAGGACGAGCTGCGCGAGGCGGCACAGGCGCTCGGTGGCCGGTGCTACGTCAAGGCGACACGCGGCGGGTACGACGGCCGGGGTCAGGACATCCTCACCGGCCCGGACGACGCGGCTCGGGTGTGGGGTCTCCTCGGGGGCGTGCCGGTGGTGGTGGAGAAGGCGCTCGAGCTGGACTCGGAGCTGAGCGTGCTGGTGGCCCGCAGGCCCTCGGGCGAGGCGCGCACGTACGCGCCGGCGCTGAACCACCACGTGAAGGGGATCCTCGAGTGGAGCGTGCTCCCGGGGCCGCTCCCGCACGCGGTGGCCAACCAGGCAGAGTCGATCGCCCGGGACATCGCGGCAGCGCTGGGGGTCGAGGGGCTGCTGGTGGCGGAGTTCTTCCTCACCCGGGCGGGGGAGCTCTATGTGAACGAGCTCGCGCCGCGGCCGCACAACACCTTCCACTCCACCGAGGTGGCCTGCGCGACCAGCCAGTTCGAGCAGCACACGCGCTCGGTCTGCGACCTGCCGCTCGGGTCGACGGAGCTGGTGCGCCCGGCGGCGATCATCAACCTGCTCGGGGAACTCTGGGTCGACGACGCGGTGCCGCCGTTCGACAGGGCGCTGGAGATTGCCGGCGTGCAGGTCCATCTCTACGGGAAGCGGGTGGCGCGCCCCGGGCGGAAGATGGGGCACCTGTCGGCCATCGGCGCGACGCCGGACGAGGCGCTGGAGAAGGTCCAGGAGGCCCGTGCACGCCTGACCCGGCCGCCGGGCTGACGCCGCCCTTACCTTCGCGCGCCCCGCTGCCCATCTTCCGCGGCGTGCACCGCTCCGTGTCGGGGCTTCACCTGATCACCGGCCTCGTCCTCTCCGGGGTCTTCGGCTGCGCTTTCGAGGGGCCGACCACGACGAAGAAGGCTCCGCCTCCCTCCAACGCGAACGTCACCCATCGCGAGCTCCAGGACGTCGAGATGACAGCGAGCGTCCATCCGACCGAGAAGTCGGGCCCTCTGCGACTGCCGGTGAAGGTCCACATCGTGAACCACTCCGACAAGCCCATCCGGCTCCGGGAGGAGAACTTCCAGCTCGTCTCGGCGGACGGGTCGCTGCACGAGGTCTCCCGGACGCGGACCTCGGACGCGGGGGTTCCCGGGTGGGTGGAGCACGTGCTCGGCCCGGGAGAGCGATTCGACGGGGTGGTCATCTTCGACGACGTGGAGCCGCTCGCCGAGCAGCTGACTCTCGATGCCTTCTACACCGACGTGAAGACGAACGACCGCGGACCGGAGCTTGCGGTGCCGGTCAAGACGCGCCCCGATGCGGCGGCGGCGGCGGCGACCACGGCCGATGCCGGACCGCAGTGAGCCTCAGTCGCCGAGCAGGTCCCGGACGAAGGCCATCGCCCGCTCGCGGCAGAGGAGCGGGTCGGCGAGGCTTTGAGCGGCCCGGCGAAGCCATGGGTCGAAGGGCTCGCTCGCCTCGAGCTGCTCGGCCCAGGAGATGAGCGACTCGAGCGTCACGGCGCCATCGCGGTACCCGGTCAGCATCCGGCGCGCGGCCGCAGTGGCCTGGACGCCGTGATCGCTCGGAGCCTTGGTCATCGCGGAACCTCTAGCCATCCGCCGGCCTGGCGTCGAGCGGAGGCTCATCAATCCGATGCCAGGCGGGGAGGTGGGTGACGTGTCCGCCTCGGGAACGGTGAGACTCCGCCCAGGCCGGTTCCCAACTGCGGCCTCCGCGCACCGACCGCCATCGCTGCACGAGTCCACCCAGATGCGACGTGGCTGTGAACCAAGCCGGAGCGGCTACACTCGCTCGTCTGCTCCTCGGCCCGGCCCGACATGCGCACTCTGCTCCTCGAGCTCCGCTCCCGGCTGGATGACCTCACCGACGGTCTTCCCCGGGTCACGGTGCGCCGGATGTTCGGCTGCGACGCCTTCCTCGCGGGCGGCGCCATCTTCGCGATGGTCTGGCGCGTGGGCCGCATCGGGCTCCGCCTCCCCGACGCGCTGCTCCCCGAGCTCCGCGCCCTCCCCGGGGCCGACCCCTGGCGCCATCGCGACATGGTCGTTCGGCAGTGGGTGCTGGTTCCCGAGTCGTTCCACGACGACGCGGAGGCGCTCGCGCCGTGGGTCCGCAAGGCGCACGCCGCCGCCCTCGAGCGGGGTCCGACGCAGAAGCGCTCCTCGCGTCCCCCGCCTGTCCGGCGTCGCCGGAAGGCGAGCACCCCCAGGCCGCCGCGGCGCCGCGGTCGTCAGTCCAGCAAGAAGGTGTAGCGGTAGGTGATCTGCGCGGCCACCGGCTTGCCCTTCCGGAGCGCCGGCCGGAAGCGGATGCGCTCCACCGCCTTCGCCGCCGCCTGGTCCAGCCCGCTGCCCGGTCCCGAGAGCACCTTCACCGCGCGCACCTGTCCCGTCTCGTCCACCAGCACCGAGAGGACCACGGTGCCCTCGATGCCGCGGCTCCGCGCATCCTCCGGGTAGGGGATTCGCACGTCGCCGATGACCGTCGGCTGGCTGTCCAGCTCGTAGAGCGGCACCGGCACGGGCTTCACGCTCGATGGATCGACGGCGCGCTCCGGCGTCTTCCCGGTCAGCGTGTTTCCCACCGGCGCATCGAAGCTCCCCGAGGTCGTCGTCGAGCGCAGCGTCAGCCCCACCACCACGGGCGGCGGCTCGGGGGACTTCGCCTCCGGCGGCGGGGTGTCGTTCGGCAGCGGCTCGGCGCGGCGGAACGCCATCCTTCGCGGCGGAGGCCGGGTCACCTGGACGGGCTCCGGCTTCGGCGGAGCGACCTGAGGCGGCGGAGGCGGCCGCTCGACCTCGACCATCACCAGCTCGGTCGCGCGTTTCTGCGGCACGGACGGCGTCGGCGCCACCGTCAGCCAGGCCAGCACCGAGGCATGCGCCGCCAGCGACACGCCGAGGAAGACCCACGGCAGCCAGGTCCGCGTCGACGGCTCGGGGGCGGGGAGGACCAGCGCGCTCACGGTCGTGGGGACGCCGCCTGCGCGTCCTTCTCGATGTTCAGGGCGAACTTCGCCACGCCCTCGCCCTTCACCAGGTCGATGAGATGCATCACCCGCCCGTAGGGCAGCGACTGGTCGGCGCTGATGATCGCCCGGGTGTCGGGATCCTGCTTCACCCCCGCCGCCACCCGCGCGCGCAGCCCCGCCTCGTCGGTGGGCGTTCCGTCCACGTACAGCGTGCCCTGGCGATCCATCACCACGTTGACCAGACCCTGCACCGTCGCGCCTGCGTTCGCCGCCCGCGGCAGGTCCACCTCCATCGTCTCGCGGACGATGAAGTTGGCGGTCACCATGAAGATGATGAGCAGGACCAGGACGATGTCCACTAGCGGGGTGACGTTGATCCCGGTGATCTCGTCGTCGTCATCCTGATCGAAGGCCGCCGCCACGCCGCTATCCCTCGACCACGCCACGCACCGGCCGGCTTGTCGCCGCCTCGGTCCGCGGGCTCCTCGCCGCCGCGACCAGGGCGTGCGCCAGCCCCTGGGCCCGGGTCACCCGGTTCTTCAGGCCGCGGGTGAACAGGTTGTAGGCCACCACCGCGGGGATCGCGACCGCGAGGCCCACCGCCGTCGCCACCAGCGCCTCGGAGATGCCGGTCATCACCGTCTGCTGGATGGCCGAGCCCCGGATCGCCACCGCGCCGAGGTCGTTGAACGCCTTGATGATGCCCAGCACCGTGCCGAAGAGGCCGATGAACGGTGCGTTGCTCCCCAGCGTTCCGAGGAAGGAGAGGAAGCGCTCGTAGCGGGGACGCTCGGCGGCCATGGTCGCGGCCATCACCTCCTCGACCATCTCCGGTCCCTGGGACAGGACGCCCAGGCCCTGCTGGAGCACCCGGGCCTCGAGGGCGAGCTGCCCCTCGAGCAGCGTCCGCAGCCCGTCCAGCTCACCGTGGGCGAGCCGCTGGGCAATCTCCTCCGCCCGCTGCAGGCGCCGGGCCCGGAAGAACACCGCCCGCTCGAGGATCACCGCCAGCGAGACCACCGAGAGCGCCACCAGCAGCCAGAGCACCCACTCGGCGGAGGAGAGGGTGATTCGAAGGATCTTGCCGGTGAGCCAGCCGATCTCGGCCAGCGCGAGGACAGGAAGAGTCATGGTGATGGGGCCGGGGCCCTCGTACTCAGACCGGAAGTACGGTTCAAGCGGCCGCCCGGGATGCAACGATGCCACGGGACTCCATCCCGCGGAGTCTAGTAGTCACGCGACCACACGATGTCGGCCGAGCCGGACTTGGCGTCACCGTAGGTCGCCTCCAGGGACCACCGCGGGAGGAACTGGTACTCCAGTCGCACCGCGTTCGAGTTCTCGTACTTCGTGGGGTCCGCGCCCACCTTGCCCGCGTAGCCCAGGTACAGGTCATCGGTCAGGTACTTCCCCGCCTCGAGGCTCGCCCCCTGCAGGAGCTGGCCGCTGTCGCCAGCCTCGACGGACAGCACGTCCAGGCCGACCTTGTCGCTGACCGCGCTCTTCAGCTGCGCGGCGGCGAGCGACCCGAGCACCGACACCGCCTGCGCCGATCCGATCTCCGAATTGCCGCTCCCGCGTTTCAGATTCGTCCGGCCGGTGGCGAGCAGCGTGTAGATCTCCGACTCGGTGAGCGGCGGCTCGCTGGTGGGAACGAGCTGGATGTCCCGGCCCTGTCCCTGCACGTGCATCGACACCTTCACGTTCGCCTTCACGTTGTTGTAGATGGCCGTGACGTTGAGCACCGGCTCCGTCGGCGGCCCGGTGAAGCGCACCACGCTGTTGCGCTGGAAGTCG
>DASXGF010000697.1:0-3812 GCA_036489275.1 Myxococcaceae bacterium
TCCAGGTACGACTGCACGAACGGCTGCACCACCTGGTGCTTGAAGAGCTCCTCGGCGTCTGCCACGTAGAAAGGGATGCCGAGGGTGCTGGCGACGGCACGGGCGTCGTCGATGTCGTCCGGGCTGCAGCAGCTCCCGCACCGCGCGGCGCCCTCGTAGGACCAGACGCGCAGGGTGATGCCCAGGACCTCGTGTCCCTGCTCGACCAGCAACGCCGCGGCGGCCGACGAATCGACCCCGCCGCTCATGGCGACGACCACCCGCATCGGAAACCCCTCTGGTAGCACAGGGGACCGCCGCGCGCCGCGTGGGGCCTAGCCCATGCGCCGGAGGCCACCCTCGGTTGCGCCGACGAGCTGCACCGTCGAGACCCTCGGAGAGACGTTCTCGACCTCGGCCATCACCGGGGTGCCGGGAAGCTGCACCTCGACGCGGGTGCCGACATCCGGTGTCGAGATCAAGGCAACGGAGCCGCCCAGCGCCCGGACGTAGCGGTCGACGATGGCCAGCCCCAGGCCGTGGCCAGGCCGGTCGGAGCTCTCGCGGAAGAACGGCTCGAAGGCCCGGCGCACCGCCCGCGGAGCCATTCCGATCCCGTTGTCTTGCACGGCCAGGGTCAGCATCTGGAACCCGAGGGTGCCGGTGATCTGCACCCGGCCAGGCCGCTCGGCGGAGCGGTACTTCAGCGCATTGCCGAGGAGGTTCCGGACGATCTGGGCGAACACCTCGGGGGCGCAGCCCAGGCGCGCCTCGGGCAGCTCGACCCGGATCTCGGCGCCCTCCGACTCCAGGCGCAGCTCCTCGAGGACCTCCGCCACCACCGGGCCGGCCAAGCACTCTCCGGACGGCGGGCGACCCGACTGGGAGAAGGCGAGCATCGCGTCGATGAGGCTCGACATCCGCGAGGTCGAGGCGACGATCTTCCCGGCGATCCGGCGGACGTCTCCTTCCCCCTGCCCTCCCCGCACCAGGAGCCCGGCGAGCGCGTGCACCGGCGTCAGCGGCGCGCGGAGGTCGTGGGCCACCCTTCCGGCGAAGGCCTCGAGCTCGCGGTTCTTCTCCTCGACTGCTCCGAGGTGGCGGGAGATCGCCGATCGCTCACGCTCCAGCGATCGCAGCCGAGCCCGCGTCACCTGGGCGAAGGCGAAGAGCGCGATCGCGCCGGCGAACGCGTCGATCGCGATCTGCGAGCGCCCGAGGCTCACCAGCTCGCTGCCGATCGCGTCGGCATCGGAGTGGTTGAGCACGATCAGCTGCTCCGCGGCTGCGATCGCGTCTCCCGCCGCATGCGTGGCCCAGTCGTCGTCCCCCTGCGACCAGGCGTCCGCCAGCTCGCGGCTGAACCTCGAGAGCTGCTCCCATTCTCTCCGCTCGTCGTCGGAGGTGGCCAGCTTCTCGTACGCCGCCACGTCACGGCCAAGGCGGAGCAGCGCCTGCGCGCTCGACGGATCCAGCCCGGCGGGGGAGCCCGGTCCCGGCGTGAGGCGCACGAGCTGCCAGCGCATCTCCTCGGCGAGCTCGCTCGAGCGGAGCGCGTTGACCGAGAGGGCCTGCGCGGCCTGGGCCGTGACCTCCGCGGTCCAGGCATCCACGCAAACCACCACCGCCATCGCCGCAATGAGAGCAGTCGCAAGCCATCCCAGGGATCTGCGCCTGGATGCCTCGTCGCCCTTCACGCCCATCGCCCCCTTCCGGCTGCGCCCAGAACCGTTAGCGCTCCGCTCGACAGGCGTCCAGCGCCCGCCGGGTGAAGTGCCCGGTGCCGACGGCGTCCGAAAGGCAGAACCCCCGAGCGCATCGAAGAGGCAGGCGGTCGGTGAAGTTAAGGAGCGACGTGTTCAGTTCCAGGCGGTGGCGCGCCTGCGGCGGCGAGTTGGTTGCGATTCTGTGACGGCGCCGGGTCGCGCACCGCGGTCGGTGTGCAGCGAATGGCGGATGCGTCCATCGCAGTTGCCGCGGCGTGCGATGGGAGTGAAGTGTTCTCGCACTGGCAGGAATGACCCGCGCGTCGATCGGGAGGGGAGCCCCGGCGCGCTCCGTCCGGCGGTTCGGACTGCCGTAAACGAACGTTCCGCTGAATGTGCGCGCCGCGGCCGTTTGAGGGGTCAGCGGCGCGGGTCGCGGTCCGCCGGCACGAGGGCCGCGCGCAGCGTTCTGACCAGCGGCTCCGCCAGCACGAGCGGCAACATGACCGTCCACAGCAGGGTGGGCCCACTCCAGAAACCGCCCAACGGATCCATGCGTGTCCCCCGGTCAGCTCGGCCGTGATCGGAGAAGCTCGCGCAGCTGCTCGGGCGTGTTCAAGTCGGGGCGCTCCAGGACCCGATCCAGGAGAAACCGGGTGGCCTCTCCGACAGCGGGCGAGGGGCCCACGCCGAGCTCCTGCATCACGTCCGCGCCGTTCAGCGCGAGATCCTTCGCCGACAGAGGCGGACGCGCCGCGACGATGCCCGCCACACGCCGGCCGACCTCACCGTCGGGGTCCGCGCCGGTCGCCACCGCGAGCGCACGCGCGAGCTCCCAGCGCTCGGGACCGAGCCGCACCAGCCACCGGCGCAGCTCGGCGTCGTCCCAGGTCGACGCCTCCGGGGAAAGCGGATGCGCGAGCAGCGCCCGCACGGTCTCCACCGTCTTCGCCGGGAGGCGCAATCGGTCGAGCGCGCGATCCGCCTCGGTGACGGCGACGAGCAACGCCGCGAGCCGCACCTCCAGCACCGCCACTGCGCGATCGACCCGCGTGTTGCGCTCCGGGTCCCCGGCCTCGGCGAGCTCGGGCAGGAGCCGGTCCATGAGCCCCGTCCGCCGGAGCAGATCGAGGCCCCGCACGACGCCAGGAGAGAGGAGCAGCTTGAGGAGCTCGTCTCGCCGCCGCTCGAGCGCCACCTTGTCGAAGACGCCCAGCGCGCCGGGAATGGCCGCCTCGGTCTCGGGGTCGAGCTCGAAGGCGAGCACCGTCGCGAACCGCACCGCGCGCAGCGGCCGGAGCCCGTCCTCGCCGAACCGCTCCGCGGCCACCCCCACGCACCGCACGCGACGCCGCGCGAGGTCCTCCTGGCCGCCGAAGGGATCCCGGAACCGTGCGCCCACCGGGTCGAAGGCCAGCGCGTTGATGGTGAAGTCCCGCCGGGCGAGGTCCGCCACCAGATCTCGGTGGAACTGCACCGAGCCGGGTCGCCGTCCGTCCTCGTATGCGCTCTCGGCGCGGAAGGTCGTCACCTCCACCTGGCCGCCGGGCACCAGCACGGTCACCGTCCCGTGGGCGATCCCCGTCGGGATGACGCGCCGGAAGAGCTTCACCACCTCCTCCGGCACCGCGTCGGTGGCGACGTCCCAGTCCTTGGGTGCTTGACCGAGCAGGAGATCACGCACGCCACCACCCACCAGCCACGCCTCGTGACCCGACGCGAGCAAGCGCTCGAGGACGGATCTCACCCCCGCGGGAACGACCGCGCGGACGAGAGGTTCGGGGAGGGGCTGCATCTCCGGCCAGCCTGCCACGACCGAAGCTCGCGCGCGTGCAGCGTCGAGCCGGGTCGGTGTCTCAAACGGGGAAGGTGATCAGCGGGAGCTTCCCTTGCTTCCGCCGGAGTCCACGACCTTCCCGGTCCCGTTCAGCCGGGCGATGAGGCCGTCCATCCCTTCCTTCTTGATGATCCGGTTGAAGCTCGAGCGGTAGTTCTCCACCGTCGACACGTCGTCCACGACGATGTCCACGATGCGCCAGGCGCCCTTCTCCTCGCGCATCCGATAGTCGACGTGCGTGGGCTCGCCCTTCACCACGACCTCGGTGGGAACGATGGTGTCGTGGTCTT
>DASXGF010000703.1:0-13081 GCA_036489275.1 Myxococcaceae bacterium
CGCGGCGGCGATGTCCCGGTCCAGCGCCGCGAGCCTCTCGCGGGCCATCGCGCTTCCTCGCAGGAGGCGCCGGTACTGGCGGAAGTGACGCTCCACCTGGGCACGCGGGGCGAGCGCCGGATCGAGCGGCACCTCCACCTCACGCGCGCCTTCCTCGGTCCACTCGGTCAGGTGGACCGTGCGGGCTCCGGGGCGGACCTGGTCGAGTGCGCGCGAGAGCAGCTCGCCCCAGCGGCGATGCTCCTCGGCGGCCGCGTCGCGGCTCGCCTCGCCCTCGACCTTCGCCCGGGTGCGACGCAGCCGCTGCAGGGTGGTGCGGATCGGCTGGACGCGGGCACGCTGCAGCGCCTCCTGGCGCACGACCGACTCTCGCGCCGCGACCAGGGCCTCCGCGCCTCGGCCGGCATCGAGCCCGTGCGCCTCGGCGAGCCGGGAGGCCGGACCGCCCTCGACGGCCTCCGGAGCCGCCGGTGCCCGGGCCGGTCCGGCCGATGCGGCCAGCGGCGCGTCGCCCTCACCGAGCAAGAGCAGGACTCCCGGAGAACCCACCTCGGCGACGACCGTGCGCGTCGTGCCGGCCTTCTCGAAGCTCAGGCGGACCTGGCGCGGACCGGTGCAGCGGAGGGACGACAGTCGGCGACCGGTCAGCTCCTTCCGGGTGCGCAGCAACCAGGGCGATGGACCCGTGTCAGACGGAGAGAGCGCCTTCGCCTCGATGACCGAGAGTCTTCCCAGCCCCGACTCGACGCTGAGCAGCAATCGCACGGTGCGCCCCGGCTGGCGCAGCTCCAGCTCCATCCGCTCCGGCCAGGGGGCGCGGACCTTCTGCACCACCGCCCCCTGCAGCTCGGGCTCGAGGGCCCGGGCCACGTCCTGGAGCTCGCTCGGTCTCAGCGCCAAGGGTCTTCCAAAAAGCGAAACGGCCCGGCGATTCGCCGAGCCGTCCGTGTCTCCCGGAGGAGAGTTGAACGCTACCTCCGCTTCGACGTCTTCCTCTTCGCCTTCCTCGCAGCCGGCTTCCTCTTCTTCGCGGCTTTCTTCTTCGGCGCCATCAGTCGATCCCTCCGGGGTGCGTGTTCGTCACTCGGGGCCGAGTGAGTAAACACGGATGGTAGTGACGTGAGCACCTTCATGTCAACGAATCGACCCCTCGCGTCCGATCACGCGACGACACACGCGCGCTGGTAGGGTCCGCTTTCTCGCTCACGATGAACGCGCCTTCGCCTCGATTCCCTCCTGACTTCGTCTTTGGCGTCGCCACCGCCGCGTACCAGGTCGAGGGTCACATCGAGAACGACTGGAGCGACTGGGAGCGCGCCGGGCACGTGAAGCACGTCGCCGGAGCAGGCGTGGACCACTGGAACCGCTGGAGCGAGGACTACCGCCTGGCCCGCGACCTCGGGGCCACGGCGTTCCGGATGAGCCTGGAGTGGGCGCGCATCGAGCCGTGGCGGGGACGATTCGACGAGGCAGCGCTCGACGGCTATCGCCGGCGCCTCGTGGGAATGACCGAGGTCGGGCTGCGCCCGGTGGTGACCCTCCATCACTTCACCCACCCCACCTGGTTCCATCGCGAAACGCCGTGGCATCGGCCAGAGAGCATCGCCGCCTTCCGGCGTTACGCCCGCGCCTGCGCCGAGGTGCTCCGCGGCCTCGATGCGGTGGTGCTGACCTTCAACGAGCCGATGGTGCTGCTGCTCGGGGGCTACGTGCAGGGAATCATCCCGCCGGGGATCGCCGATCCGAAGCTGGCCATGCCCGCGCTCGGCAACATCGGCCGGGCGCACGCCGCCGCCCGCGAGGAGCTGCTCACCCACGCCGGCAAGATCCCCATCGGCACCAGCCAGAACATGCTGGCCTTCTCCGCCGATCGCGCCTGGAACCCGATGGACCACGCGCTGGCACGGCTCGCGGACGAGGCCTACAACCACGCTTTCCTCGAGGCGCTGGTCACCGGAGAGCTGCGGATGTTCATGCCCGGGCTCTTCACGACCCGGCAGACGCTGGAGGGAGCGCGAGACAGCCTCGACTTCGTGGGGGTGAACTACTACACGCGCGCGCATCTGAGGTTCGTGCGCCGAGCGCCGTACCTCGAGTTCCACTACCGCGACCCGCTCCACCGGGGCCTCACCGACATCGGCTGGGAGTTCTTCCCCGAGGGCTTCGCCCAGGTGCTGCTCTCCACGCGGCGCTACGGACTTCCGGTCTGGGTGACGGAGAACGGCATCGACGACCGCGTCGGGACACGCCGCAGCGAGTTCCTCTGGCGGCACTGGGCGGCGGTGCTGCAGGCGCGGGCAGCGGGCATCGACGTGCGCGGCTACCTCTACTGGTCGTTGCTCGACAACTTCGAGTGGCTCGAGGGCTGGGGGCCGCGCTTCGGCCTCTACCACGTCGACTTCGCCACCCTCGAGCGGCGCGCCACCCCGGCGTGCGACTACTTCCGCTCGGTGGCGCTGGAGCGGGAGCTCCGGCCGCCGGAGGACATCGCCGTGCCGCTGCCCATGGCGGCGCCCGTCGCGGCGACCGGCTGATGGAGTTCTAGACGTTGCTCCGCACCCAGCGCGCTTCCTGCGACACGCCCCCGTAGCCGTAGGCGTCGCCCGAGGCCTCGTGAACGTGGACGTACGACTCGGGGTGAACTGGCCCGAGCAGCTCCTCGAGCCCGCGGAAGACCTCGCGCAGGTAGCTGGCCTTCTCCTCCTTGAGGTTGGTGCCAGCCGTCACCCGGACCTCGACGAAGAAGGTGGCCTTCCGGTGCTCGGCCAGCGAGGTCCCGGCGATGAACCAGTTGCCGGCCGGGACCTGCTCGACGGCAACTGCAGTGACCTCCGGCTTCTTGCGGAGCACGCGCGCGGTGGTCGCGGAGAGGAACGTCGCGATGGGCTGGCGGAGGTCCCGCTCGACGGGGGTGGAGTAACGGACGTGGATGAAGGGCATGACAGGGCTCCAGGTGTCGGCCGTACCTGGGTGGCACGACCACGGCCCTTCTCGTAATCTCCGCCCTGGATCGAGAAAATCTCGAACTTCTTGAGTAATGGTTGAATGAATCTCAAATACTGGACTGACGAGGTCTCAGAGAACTCGTCGTGCTGACTCTCGACCTCGAGCTGCTCCGGACGCTCTCCCTGGTCCAGGAGACCGGCACGCTCGCCCGCGCGTCCCGGCGGGTGGGCCGGACCCTGTCGGCGGTGAGCCTGCAGCTGAAGCGGCTGGAGGCGCAGTGCGGCCGCCCGCTGTTCCGGAAGACCGGGCGGCGCCTCGAGCTGAACGCCGACGGGGAGCGGGTCCTCGCCGCGGGCCGCCGCATGCTGGCGCTCAACGATCAGCTGCTGGAGAGCCTCCGTACCGAGGAGGTCCGGACGCCCCTCCGGCTCGGGGTGCCCCAGGACATTGCCGAGCGGTGGTTGCCGGAAGCGCTCGCCCGGTTCTCCCGAGCGCACCCCCACGTCCAGCTCGAGGTCCGGGTGGAGAACAACCTCGTGCTGCGTCAGCTCCTGGCCGAGGGCGGCCTCGACCTCGCGGTGACCTTCGACCGGGACGGTGGACGGCTTCCGTCCGAGGTCCAGCTCCCGGTCCGCTGGCTCGCGCATCCGGACTTCCGCTGGGATCCCGGAACGCCGCTCCCGCTGGTGGTCTTCGAGCCTCCGTGCATCTTCCGCCGGATGGCGCTCGAGGCGCTCGATCGCTCCGGCATCGCCTGGCGTGTCGCCTTCAGCAGCCCCAGCCTCTCTGGCCTCTGGGCCGCGGTGTCCGCCGGTCTGGGCGTCACGGTGCGGACGCAGCTGGCCACCCCGCCTCGCGTGGTTCCGCTCCGGTCGTCGCGACTGCCCGCGCTTGCCCCGCTCGCCTTCGGCGTGGAGGTCGCGGGGGAGCCAGCCTCCCGGAGCGTCGAGGAGCTCCGGGCGGTGCTCGCCGAGATCCTCACCCACGCGGCCGCCGAGAGCGGGCGAGATCGCCCACCGCGACGGCGCTCCCGGGCATGAACCGCTTGCGTCGCCGTCTCAGCCGAGCGCGGCGCGGTAGTCGACGTCCTGCTCCTCGACCGTCTCCGCGTCGGCCTCGGCCTGCTGGAAGAATCGACGGACCGTCAGCTCCACCTGCTCGGGCTGGACGAGCTGGTTCACCTCGGCGCGAAACGCCGCCGCCCCGCGGAGCCCGTGCGCGTACCACGCGAGGTGCTTGCGGAAGCTGCGGACCGCCGCCAGCGCGTCCCCCACGAAGGCCACGTGCGCCCGGAAGTGGTCGAGCACCACGTGGCAGCGCTCGTCGGAATCGGGCGCCGGACCTCCCTCGAGCTCTCGGAAGATCCACGGATTCCCGAGCGCGCCCCGCCCGATCATCACCAGGTCGCAGCCGGTGGCCTCGCGCATGCGGGCCGCGTCGGCCGGGGTCTTCACGTCCCCGTTCCCGATGAGGGTCATCGAGCGGACGTGCTTCCGCAGATCGGCGATCACCGACCAGTCCGCCTGTCCGGCGTAGCCCTGCGCGCGGGTCCGCGCATGGACCGCCAGCCCGACGCACCCCGCGTCCTCCAGGGCGGCGGCCATCTCCAGATAGTTCCGGTGGTGGGCGTCCCAGCCGCTGCGAATCTTCGCCGTGACCGGCAGACCGGTGGCCTCGCGGATGGCCCGGACGATCGCCGCCGCGCGAGGTGGATCGCAGAGCAGGGCGGAGCCGGCGCCGTTCTTGGTCACCTTCTTCACCGGGCAGCCCATGTTCACGTCGATGATCTGCGCCCCCCATTCCTTCCCGACGAGGGCCGCCTGGCCCATCACCTCCGGCTCACCGCCGAAGATCTGGAGCGAGTACGGACGCTCCACCTCCGCGTCGTGCCGGAGATACCGGACCGTGCGGGCATTCGCCCGCATCAATCCCTGCGCGCTCACCAGCTCGGTCGGACACAGCGCCGCGCCCATCCGGAAGGCGAGCACTCGGAAGGGCCGCTCGCTCACCCCGGCCATGGGGGCGAGCACCCAGGGGTTCCGCAGGGGGTAGGGGCCGAGACACAGCATCGAATCGCACCGGCGCATAACACGAGCCCGTTCTTCCGCGCAGGCTCGTCTCCCTGATGTTAGGTCACTGGGTCGTGCTCCGGTTCCGCCTCGGCCCGATCACCGTCCTCGTCCATCCGGCCCACTTCCTGGTGGGGCTGCTGTTCGGCCTCACCTCGATGGGTGAGCTCGGACCCAACGCGACGCCGGCGGCGAAGGGGATCCTCATCCTCACCTGGATCGTCGTGGTGTTCGTCTCGGTCCTCGTGCACGAGCTCGGACACGCCCTCGCCTTCCGTGCCTTCGGCTACGCGTCCACCGTGCGGCTGATCATGTTCGGCGGCGTGACCACCCCCGCCACCGACGCCCCGCTCACCTGGGGGAAGGACGTCGTCTCGACCCTCGCCGGGCCGATCTTCGGGGCGGGCCTGGGCGTCCTCTGCTGGTGGGCCTCTCGCTCGTTCTCCATGAGCGAGGACCTCTACCGGGCGCTGCGGCTCGCGGCCGCGGCGAACGCCGGCTGGGCCGTCCTGAACCTCCTCCCCATCTTGCCGATGGACGGAGGCCGGGTGAGCCGTGCCCTCCTCGCGCGGGTCTTCGGTCGCGGCGGGGTCATCGCGGCGCTGGGGATCGGCGTCCTCACCTGCGCCGGGCTCGCGCTCCTGGTGTACCGCGGCGGCGGCGACCCGGTCCTTCTGGTGTTTCTCCTCCTCTTCGGGTTCCAGAACTTCCAGGCGCTGATGACCCTCTGGAGGAGCGAGCCCGAGGCCCCGCCGCCATCACAGCTCGCCGAGGCCGAGGCCCTGTTTCGCGCCGGGAAGCTCGACGACGCCCGGAACCTCGCCTCCTCCCTGCTCCGCCAGGAGATCCCGGTGAGCACCCGCTCGCGGATCCACCACCTGCTCGGCTGGGTGGCCCTGAAGGAGGGCGAGGGCCGGCGCGCGCTCGACGAGTTCAGCCAGGTGCAGGGCCGCCCCATCGAGCCGCAGGCCATCGCCGCCGCCTTCAGCCTCGTCGGCGACGACGCCCGCGCCCTCCCCCTCTGGGAACAGGCCGCGCGCCAGAGCCGCGATCCGACCATCCTCCACGAGTGGGCCGGCGCCCTGCTCCGGCACGGCGATCCCCAGGCCGCCGCCGCCCTGCCCGGAGTCGATCTGGCCACGGCCTACGAGCGGGCGGAGCGGGTGGCCTTCCTCCGAGGCGCCTACTCGGAGGCGGCGCGCTTCGGGGAGGAGTCACTGACCCGCCGGCCAACGGCCTCCCGGGCCTATGACGTCGCTTGCGCCTACGCCCGGGCGGGGGATGTGCGCCGGGCCATGACCCTCCTCCTCCGCGCGCGTGAGCTGGGCTACTCCGACCGTGAAGCGGCGGCGAGCGACCCCGATCTCGCCCCCCTCGCGGGCGAGCCGGCGTTCCAGGAGTGGCTGGCCTCCCTCGAAAAATCTGCGGCGTCCTGACAGAGCCCTGACAGGGAGTGCGCATGCTGGTCCTCGCACTCTCGCCAGAGGACTCGATGTCGAACAGCGTCAGCGTCACCGCCGACCGGGATCACAGCATCAACTGGGTCCAGTCCATCCCGTTCTTTGCCGTCCACGTCTTTGCGCTGGTCGCGGTCTTCTTCGTTCCCTTCCACTGGTCCTACGTGGTGTGGGCCATCGCCCTCTACTACGTGCGGATGTGGTTGGTGACGACCACGTACCACCGGTACTTCTCCCACCGGGCGTTCAAGACCTCGCGCGTGTTCCAGTTCCTGCTCGCCTTCCTCGCCGAGACCTCGGCCCAGAAGGGCGTCCTCTGGTGGGCGGCGAACCACCGGCACCACCACCGCGAGTCGGACCAGCCGGCGGACGTGCACTCGCCGCTGCAGGACGGCTTCTGGTGGAGCCACGTGGGGTGGATCCTCTCCGACAAGTACGGCGAGACCCGTGAGGAGGCGATCCGCGACTTCACCCGCTTCCCCGAGCTGCGCTTCCTGAACCGCTGGTACCTGCTCCCGCCGGTTCTCCTGGCGGTGGCGGTGTACCTGATCGGTGGCTTCCCGCTGCTGGTGTGGGGCTTCTTCGTGAGCACCGTCGTGCTCTGGCACGGCACCTTCACCATCAACTCGCTGAGCCACGTGTTCGGCTCGCGGCGCTACAAGACCACCGACACCAGCCGGAACAACTTCCTCCTCGCGCTCATCACCTGCGGCGAGGGCTGGCACAACAACCACCACTACCACCAGAACACCGCCAACCAGGGCTGGTTCTGGTGGGAGCTGGACCTCAGCTTCTACATGCTGAAGCTGCTCTCGGCGCTCGGCCTGGTCTGGGATCTCCGGCTCCCCTCGAACGCGGTGAAGTACGCCTTCCAGAAGTACAGCCCCGAGGAGCAGGCCGCGCTGGAGGGCATGCCGGCGATGGTCGGAAAGGCGAGGCTCGCAGCGCTGGCGGCGAGCGCGAAGGTCGCCGAGGCGGTCAAGGGCGCGACCGAGCTCGCCGGCCCTTCTCCGGTGCCGGTCCTCAAGCGGCGCTGAGCAGAGCCCGGGAGGCGAGCGGGTGCTCGGCGGTGACTCCTCGCCGGAGCGCGCTGGACCTGCCTTCCCGACCGCACCCGCGGCGAGACCCCTGCTCACGGACTGCCTCTGCAGCCAGGACGACGACCGTGCTAGGCGGGTCGGGTCCCGGAGGTGCCTTCCATGTTCCGCAAGGTGCTCATCGCCCTCGCCGGCCTCATCCTCATCCTGGTCGGGCTCATCGCCACCCGGTCCTCGACCTTCCGGGTCGAGCGGTCCACGCGCATCGCCGCCCCGCCGGACGTGGTGTTCGGGCTGGTCAACGACTTCCACGCCTGGGACCGGTGGTCACCGTGGGCGAAGCTCGACCCGAACATGAAGCTCGAGATCGGGGGAACGCCCACCGGGGCCGGCACCGGGGCGACTTACCACTGGACCGGGAACGACAAGGTCGGCGAAGGAAAGATGCTGATCACCGAGAGCCGCACGCCGCAGAACGTGGCCGTCCGGCTCGAGTTCATCAAGCCGATGGCGAGCGTGAACCGCACGGACTTCACCTTCAAGCCCGACGGCTCCGGCACCCGGCTCGACTGGGTGATGACCGGTCCTCTCGACTTCATGGGCAGGGGCATGGACCTCTTCGTCGGCATGGACAAGATGATCGGCCCGGACTTCGAGAAGGGTCTGACCGGCATCCGCCACGAGGCCGAGGCCGACGCGAAGAAGCGGGCCGAGGCCACGGCGAGCGCCACTCCCCCGGCTCCCGACGCCGCACCGGTGGCCGCGCCGACGAAGTGACGACCGGGCCCGGCACCTGACGCCGCGACAGCGGTGATCTGCCGCCGCGGGCCCCGAGCGAGCTTGCTCAGCGGTCGATCGCGCCGAGGCGTCCGGCCTGGAAGTCCACGATCGCCTCGTGGATCTCCTCGGGCGTGTTCATGACGAACGGCCCGTAGCGCGCGACCGGCTCGCGCAGCGGCACGCCGCCGAGGAGGAGCAGCCGCGCCGGAGCCTTCGCGTCCGCGGGCACGGAGAGCGTGACCGCGTCCCCGGTGCCGAAGAGCGCTGCCTGTCCGTCACTCACCTCGCGACCCTCCGGACCGGCACGGACCGCGCCTCCGAAGACGTAGGCGAACACCTGGAAGTCGGCGGGCACGGGCACCTCGACCTGCGCCCCGGGCTCGAGCGTCCAGTCGTGCAGCAGCACCGGGGTGCGGGTCTCGATGACGGCCTTGCCGCCGAGCGCCTCGCCGGCGAGGACCCGGACCCTGGCGAGCCCGTCGGCGCTCGCGCGCTCGGGCAGACGCGTGCTGGGGATCTCCTGGTAGCGCGGCGGCATCATCTTGTCGCTGCGCGGCAGGTTGACCCAGATCTGGAAGCCGTGGACCCGACCGCCGTTGTCACGGATGCGCTGGGCCGGGAGCTCCGAGTGCACGACGCCCTTGCCCGCGGTCATCCACTGCACGTCGCCGGGCCCGATGTGCCCGCGGTGGCCAGCCGAGTCCTCGTGCTCCCAGTCACCCTCGAGCAGGTAGGTGACGGTCTCGAAGCCCCGGTGCGGATGGTCGGGCGCCCCCACCGCCTCGCCGGCGCGATACTCCACCGGCCCCATCTCGTCGAGGAGCAGGAAGGGGTCGATCTGCACGAGCCCCGGGACGGGGAAGGGACGACGGACGACGAAGCCCGCGCCCTCCTGCTGGGTGTGGGCTTCTAGAATTCGGCTGACCGGACGGGGGGTCGACATGGTGATCTCCTGGACGACGAGCTTCACCCTTGCGGCGGCGACCGCAACCGGCGCCGCGGCGAATCCACCGTTCGCCCAGGAGCAACAACCGCCCGGCGGGACTACTTGGTGGCGTTGTCCGCGGCGTTCGAGGCGGCGCTGGACGCCTTGTGGGCGCTCTTCTTGGCCTTCTTGGTGGTCTTGCTCGCGGCAGCGCTGGTGTCCGACGCGGCCTTTTCTCCGGCCGCCTTGGTTTCGGACGCAGCCTTGTCGGTGGTTGCGGCGGCCTTGTCCCCGGCTGCCTTGGCATCGTTCGTCATCTTGTCCGTCGCCGTCTGTGCGAAGCCGGCTAGCGGCAGCGAGAGCACGAGCGCGGTGATCAGCGTCTTCATCGTCGTGAACCTCCGGCACGCGGGTGGTCGGGAACGTCCCTCGGCCCGGCGTGACCAGCTCCCGGAGTAGCACAGGGGTCGGCCCCGGGCCGCGTGGTAAGCCAGGGAACGTCCGGTGAAACCCGTTCCGCCCCTGCTGCGTACGCCCTCGGAGAGCACAGAGACCGACGAGCGGCTGATGGAGCGATTCGTCCAGGGAGACGAGGGAGCATTTTCGGAGCTGTTCACGAGGCACGCCGGGCGCCTCCGGACAGCCCTGCGCCGCATCGTCGGACCGGCCGCGGACGACGTTCTCCAGACGACGTTCCTCTCCATCGTCCGCGCGAGGGGGCGCTACCAGCTGGGCTCACCGTTCCGTCCCTGGCTCTACACGGTGGCGATCAACGCTGCGCGCGATCACCTCCGGCGGCACCGCCGCGAGGAACCGCACGCCAGCGACACCCTGCCCGACGTTCCTGCCGAGCAGGCGCCCCTCCCCGACCCCGGCCTCACCCGGACGGTCGAGGCCGCGCTCGCCCAGCTCCCGGAGTCGCAGAGGGAAGCCATCGTCCTGCACCGGTTCGAGGGCTTCTCCTTCAAGGAGATCGCCAAGCTGCTCGGCGTCACCGAGACCGCGGTGAAGGTGCGCGCCCACCGCGGCTACGAACGGCTGCGGACGTTGCTCGCATCGGAGAGGGAGCAGCTCGCGTGAACGACTGCGACCGCTTCCTCGAGGCGCTCGCCTCGGACCGGCTCGACGATGCCTCGCGGACCCATGCCCGCGGGTGCGCCGACTGCGGCCCGCTCCTCCCCGCGGAGGCGCCCGACGAAGGAGCACCGGCGGCCTCCCTGGAGGCGATTCGTTCCCGTGCCCTCGATACCCTGCGGACCACTCCGCTGCGTCCGTGGACGCACGACGCGGCCCGGATCGCGCTGCTCCAGGGCGCGGTCGCCGGAGTGGTGGCGGTGATGCTCGGGGACAGGAACTGGGCCTCGCCCATGGCGGACCACCTCGCGCTGGCGGTCGTCGGGGCAGTGCTGCTCGCCGTCGTGACCCTGGGCAGCGTGCTGGCGCTCGCCCCCGGACGGCGCTGGACGCGCTGGATGCTGGTGCTCATCCCCGTGGTGCCGGCGCTGCTGGTGCTCTCCGGAAATGGAGTCCACACCACCACGACGATGCGGACGGCGCTCCCATGCCTGCTGACCGTGGTGCTCACCGCCGTGATCCCGCTGGCGGTGGGACTCGCGCTCCTCCGTGGAATGGCCCTCGATGGGCCCCGCACCATGGCCCTGGCGCTCTCCGCGGGAGCCACCGGGCTCTTCGCCCTCCACTGGCACTGCACCGACGGCAGCGCGTCTCACCTGATGGCCTACCATGCGCTGCCCTGGGTGGCCCTCGCGCTGCTCGCCGTCCCGCTCCGCCGCGCGCTGCCGACCCGGAGTCACGTTCCCTGAGGCTCACCATGCGTTCTCTCCTCGCCCTCGCCGTCCTCGGCCCGACCCTCGCCGCCGCCGAACCTCGCCCCCCGGTCCTGGTGGAGCTCTTCACCTCCGAGGGATGCTCCTCGTGTCCTCCTGCGGACGCCGCGCTCGCAGCGCTGGCCCGTGACCCGGCGTTCAAGGCGGCCGAGGTCATCCCGCTCGAGCTCCACGTGGACTACTGGAACAACCTCGGGTGGGCGGACCCGTTCTCCGCGTCGGAGTTCACCGCCCGCCAGGAGGGCTACGCGCGCGTCCTCGGTGGCGACGGGCTCTACACGCCGCAGGCGGTGATCGACGGCTGGGTATCGGGAGTGGCGACCTCCGGAACGCTGCGCCGGGGCGTGGAGAAGGCAGCGGCGCGCGGCAAGGCGCGGCTCGAGGTGCTGGTGACGAGCGTGCGGCCCGGGCTCGAGGTGGTGGTCCGGCCTCCGTCTGGCCTCTCCGGACGGCTGCTCGTGGCGCTGTCCGAGGACCGGCTCTCGAGCAAGGTCGAGCGCGGGGAGAACAAGGGGCTGACGCTCGCCCATGCTCCGGTGGCGCGCCTGCTCGTCGACGACGGGCCGGTCGCCGCCGAGCACCACGTCCGCCTCGGAATCTCATCGGCCTGGAAGCGGGAACAGCTGCGCGTCGTGGCCTTCGTCCAGGAGGCCGGCGGCCGAGTCGTCGCGGTCGGCACGGCGTCGGTTCCCCCCGGGCGGAGCTGAGACCCGGCACCCGACCTCGGGCGGCCGTTGCAGTACCCCCGCCGACGAGTTACCCGAAGCGTACCGTTGGCAGAAGACGTCACACGATTCCGGCTCTCCGTCCTCCGCGAGAGCTTCCAGCACACGCGGGCCACGCTGGCCCTGGTCTGGGCCGCCTCGCCGCGCATGACGCTGGCGCTCGCCGCCCTGACGCTCGTCTCGGCGGTGGTGCCGCTCGCCGTGGCGTACGTGGGGAAGGAGATCATGGACTCGGTGGTCGCTCGCGACGGCGCGCGCACACTCCACTGGGTGCTGATCGAGCTGGGCGTGGTGGCGCTCCAGGCGTTCGTGATTCGTGGGCTCGGTCTGGTGCGCCAGCTGCTCGGGGCGCGGCTGGGGCTCGTCATCAACGGCCGTATCCTCGAGAAGGCGCTGTCCCTCGACCTCCGGCACTTCGAGGACCCGGACTTCTACGATCGGCTGACCCGCGCCCGGCGCGAGGCCTCCAGCCGGCCGATCTCGGTGGTCACAGAGTCCTTCCAGCTGGTCCAGAACGTCCTCACCTTGGCCGGTTACGTCGTGCTGCTGGTCCGTTTCTCCGGGTGGGCGGTGATGGGGCTGGTGATCGCGGCCATCCCGGCCACGGTCGCCGAGATGCGCTTCAGCGCCCTCGCCTTCCGCCTTCGCAACTGGCGCAGCCCCGAGAGCCGCCGGCTGATGTACCTCGAGTACGTCCTCGCCAACGACGAGCACGCGAAGGAGGTGAAGCTCTTCGGCCTCGGCCCGGTGCTGCTCGATCGCTACCGCTCGATGGGCGAGCAGTTCTACCTCGAGGACCGGAAGCTCGCGGTGCAGCGCGCGGGATGGGGCACGGCGCTCAGCCTCGTGGGCACCGGGGCGTTCTACGTCTGCTACGCGCTGATGGCCGTGGCCACGGCGGCCGGACAGCTCACGCTCGGCCTGATGACGCTGTACATCGTCGCCTTCCGACAGGGGCAGCAGGCCTTCCAGAGCATCCTCACCGCCATCGGCGGCATGTACGAGGACAACCTCTACATGTCGAACCTCTTCGAGTACTTCGCCATCCCCACCGGCCGGCCCGCTCCGCCGCCGGAGCTCGCGCCGCTGCCCTCGGGACAGGAGGAGGGCGTGCGGTTCGACGACGTGGGATTCCGTTACCCCGGCGCGGAGGGCTGGGCGCTGCGGCACGTGTCGCTCTTCATCCCTCGCGGGCAGAGCCTGGCGCTGGTCGGCCAGAACGGCGCGGGGAAGACGACCTTCATCAAGCTGCTGACCCGGCTGTACGAGCCCACCGAGGGGCGCATCCTGCTCGA
>DASXGF010000733.1:0-7978 GCA_036489275.1 Myxococcaceae bacterium
CGCGGCCCCACCTCGACCGACCGGATCTGCACCGTGTCCTCGGGCGTCAGGACCGCGACGGTGTACGAGCCCTGCAGCTCCTTCACCGCGGTCTCCGGGACCACCACCATCTCCTTGCCCAGATCGGGTCGGGGCACTCGCACCCGGCCATAGGCTCCGGGACGGAGGATCTTCTCCGGATTCGGGAAGAGCGCCTGCACCTGGATGGTCCCCGTCCCCTGCTCCACGTTGCGGTTGAGGGCGACGAACCAGCCCTTGTGCCGGTACACCGACCCGTCGGCGAGCAGCAGATCCAGGACCCGCCGATCGGCTCCGGCATCGAGCGGATCCAGCTTCTCCAGCTGGGCCGCTCTCTCCGCGACCTGGAAGTACCGCGCCTCGCTGATGGGGAAGGTCACCCGCATCGGGTCGATCTGCGAGACGGTCGTGAGCAGCGTCGGGTCGGCCTGGCCGACCAGGTTCCCCACCCGGACCAGCGCCGTCCCGGCCACCCCGTCCACCGGCGAGGTGATGCGGCAGTAGTCGAGGTTCAGCTGTGCCTGGTCCAGGGACGCCTTGGCGGTGTCGACGGTCGCGGCGGCGGCACGCTGCGCGGCGACGGCGTCATCCAGGTCCTGCTGGCTCACCGCCTGCTTCGCGGCGAGCGGCCTGTAGCGCTCGGCGGTGACCTTCGTCTGGCCATAGGTCGCCTGCGCCCGGGCCAGCGTGCCCTTCGCCTGCGCCACGGCGGCGATGTACTCGGCCGGATCGATGGTGAAGAGCAGCTGGCCCGTCTTGACGAAGGCGCCGTCCTGGTAGTCCTGGCTCTTGAGGAATCCCTTCACCCGGGCCCGGATCTCGACGTTGACGTAGCCGTCGATGGTCCCCACGTACTCTGCCGAGAGACTGAGGTCCTGCTGGATCGCCGGCGCGACCAGCACCGTCGTCGGCGGAAGTGGCGGGGGCGGCTTCTTGCAGCCGGCGGCCAGCCAGAGCACGGCAAGCCCCCCCGCGAGTACCGACAAGGTGAGGCTTCTCCGCGCCATGCTCCCTCCTGGGATGAGTCCGGGAGGTCGAGTTATCGACATCCCGGGGGTCTGTCGAGTACGACCTAGGGGTACCGGCGCAGAATCAGTGAGCCGGCTGGGCCGCGGGCTGCGGCGCGGCTGGCGGCTGGGTGGCCGCGGGCGTGGGCGCGTCCACCACCGGCGGTGTGTAGTCCGCCGCGGTCAGGGCGATCTCGATCCGCCGGTTCTGGCTCTTCGCGGCGGCCGTGTCGTTCGGGGCCAGCGGCCGGTACTCCGCGAACCCCGCCGCGCCGAGCATCTTCGGGTCGACGCCCTTCGTCTGGAGGTAGCGGACCACGCTCACCGCCCGCTCCGTCGAGAGATCCCAGTTGTCCTTGTACTGGCCCTTGCTCGAGACCGGGACGTTGTCCGTGTAGCCCGCGACGATCACCGTCTTGCCCTGGAGACCCTGGAACGCCTTGGCCACCGCGTCGAGCGCGTCCTTGCCCTGCTTGTTGATGGCCGCCGAGCCCGAGGAGAAGACCACCTTGTCCTTGAGCTTGACGGTCATCTTCCCCTTCAGCTCGGTGAGCTCCACCTGCCCGCTCTGGATCTGCTGGTTCAGCGAGCTGGTCAGCTCCTCGTACTGCTTGCTCTTGGCCTCGAGCTGTCCCTTCTCCTCGGACAGCTGGCTGGTGGACTTGGTCAGGGCCTCGTTCTGCGCCTGGAGGTCGCCGACCTTCTTCTCGAGCGCCACGCTCTTCTGCTGCTCGTCCTGGTACATCTTCTTGGCGTTGGCGGCGTCCTTCTGGGCTGCGGCGAACTCGTCCTTCGAGACCCCGCAGGCCCCCAGCAGAAACGCCATCCCGACTGCAGCGATGACCCGGTTCGACATGCGTCCTCCCTTCGGACGCAAGTCCAAGCACTCAGCGTGGAATCCGGGCAATGAGACCAAGGTCTCAGGACCCGGAAATCCCACCGCATGACACCCGAGGGCCGTCAGCGAGCGGCCGCGGCCGGCGCCGCCGCGGAGCCATTCGGCGCGGCCACCACGCCGTACACCACCGCGCCCAGGGCGGCCCCGATGATCGGAGCGACCCAGAACATCCACAGCTGCTCCAGCGCCCAGCCGCCGACGATCAGCGCCGGTCCGGTGCTCCGCGCCGGGTTCACCGAGGTGTTGGTCACGGGAATCGAGATCAGGTGGATGAGCGTGAGGCAGAGGCCGATCGCGAGGGGGGCCAGGCCCTTCGGCGCGCGCTCGTCGGTCGCACCTAGGATGACGAAGAGGAACGCCGCGGTCATCACCACCTCGGTGACGAACCCCGCGCCGAGCGAGAACCCACCGGGCGAGTGCGGCCCGTAGCCGTTGCTGGCCAGCCATGTGGATGTGACGATAGAGCCCTGTCTGCCGGAAGCGATCAAGTACAGCGTGCCGGCCGCCAGAACGGCACCCACCACCTGGGCCACGATGTAGGCCGGGAGCTCGGACGCCTTGAATCGGCCGCCCACCACCAGCCCCACCGAAACCGCCGGGTTCAGGTGACAGCCCGACACGTGGCCGATCGCGAAGGCCATGGTGAGGACCGTCAGACCGAAGGCGAACGATATCCCGAGAAGGCCGATGCCCACGCCCGGGAAGGCGGCGGCGAACACCGCGCTCCCGCACCCACCGAGGACCAGCCAGAACGTTCCGACGAGCTCCGCTGATGCACGCTGCCAGAGAGGCATGTTGGGACCCCCACGCTGGAAAAGGCCGACGCGTGTAGCACGCGAGCCGGCGCACGTCCCTGGCAAATGGGTTGTAGTGTCACGCTGCGATGGCCCAGCCGCCCGAGAGCAGCGACTTCCAGAGGGAGTGGACCGAGATCCTGAACGAGATCCGCGTGATGCTCCCCGGCGTCCAGCTCCTCTTCGCCTTCCTGCTCACCGCGCCGTTCTCCGACGCGTTTCGCGCGATGCGCGAGGTCATTCGCTACGGCTACTTCTTCTGTTTCCTCACCACCACCGCGTCCTGCGCGTGCCTCATTGCCCCGTCGGTGTACCACCGGCTGCACTGGCGACGGGACGTGCACGACAAGGAGCTGATGCTGCGGACGTGCAACCGGCTGGCGATCGCCGGGGTCGTGCTCCTGGCCTTCGCGATGACCAGCGCCGTCTACCTCATCGGCCTCTCCATCGGGGGCAGGAGGGTGGCCGTCGTGGTGGGCGCGGCCGCGGCGGTGCTCTTCGCCTCGCTCTGGTTCGCCTTCCCGCTGGTGCGGCGAAACGCCGAGCGGCAACGCGGCTAGCCGCGCGTCTCGAGCACCGCCTCCGCCGCTCGCACGCCCCAGGCCTGCGCCTCCTCGAACAGCGCCATGCCCGACAGGTCGGTGTGCGCGAAGTGGAGGCGTCCCACTCGCCTCCGCGCCACCTCCAGCGCCCCGCCCCGCAGCAGGCCCGGCGTGGGCCGCACCATGGCGTGTCCCCAGCGCCAGACGTCCAGCCGCTCCACCAGCGACTCGAGGTCGGGATGGGCGGGCCGCAGGTCGGCCAGCACCACCTCCGCCCAGTGCTTCCAGTCCGCGGACAGGAGGAGCTCGCGCGCCGCTCGCGGGCTCTCGTCGGTGAGCGGCAGGTACCAGGTCCACACCGTCCGCCCGTGGTCGCGACCGGCCTGGTGGGTGGCCACGACGTAGCCGAGGCTCCGCGAGTCGTGGAGCACGTTGTCCCAGGCCAGGGGAAAGCTCCGCTCGGCGGGTCGGCCACGCAGGGTGAGATTCGCCACGACCCACGGGCTGTGGTCGAAGGCCGAGAGGTGCGGCGGCGCGTGCTCCCGGAACGGAGCGACGAGGTGCCGGGAGAGCAGCTGCGGCAGCGCGAAGATGGCGTGGTCCGCCTCCACTGCGAACGGCTGCTCGCGCGCCGTGTCCCAGGCGTGCACCGTGACCCCGTCCGGTCGGGGCTGAACGTCGGTGACCACCACGCCGGTCCGGAGTCGCGGGCCGGCGGCCCGTGCCAGATGCGCGACCAGCGCGCCGTTGCCCTCGGGCCAGGTGACGAGCTCCGCGGCCCGCTCCCCCGGGCGCTCCACCCGCGAGGCGAAGTAGAAGGCGCCGGCCCAGGCGGAGGTCGTCTCCAGCCGGCAGCCGTAGTCGTCCCGGCAGGCGTACTCCACGTACCAGCGCAGCCGCGGGCTGTGTAGCCCCGGCGGTCGAGCCACTCAGCCATGGAGAGGCGATCGAGCGCGTCGATCTCCGGCGTGCTTCCTGCGCCCACCGTGGGCAGCATGAAGACCCGGCGCCCACGGCCGTCCCGCGCGCCGACGAAGGCCTCCATCTCCGCCTCGAACGCCCGGAGCTGCCGCAGGTCCTCCTTCGTCGCGCCGTAGCGCGGGTAGAGCCCCTCGGACCACGCCCCACCGAAGAAGAGCCGCTCTTGCGGGGCTCGGCAGAGGAACTGCTCACCCACCACCGGACGCCCTGCGTCGTCCAGGCCCTCCACCACCTGCATCTCCCGGAGCAGGACCGCGAGGTCGCTCGAGGCCTCGAGCGGCGCCGGCACGTAGTGGGCGCCCCAGGGGAAGGCGCTCACCCCGTTCTCGCCGCTGCGGCTGGTTCCCCCGGGGTGATCCTCGAGCTCGAGGACCGTGAAGTCCGAGAACCCCCGGCGCTGGAGCCGCCACGCCGCTGACAGCCCGGACGCGCCCGCGCCGAGAATCGCCACCCCCATCCGCTCCCGCCGGGCCGGAGGTGGCCGGAACCCGTCGCGCAGGCGATGGCCCCGCGCGGCGCTCTGGCCGAGTAGCTCGCCCTCGAAGCGCACCGCCGGTGGGCGGCGACAGGCCGCGGCGGCGACCCCGGCGCCGAGACAGGCGCGGAAGAGCTCGCGGCGGGAGATCCGGTTCATCGCGACACGGTCAGTTCCACCGCTTCCACTCCGCCTCGTAGTACTGGACCAGCACCTGGTTATCGAGGCGGTTCACCTCGACGGGCACGCGCGCCATGTCCACCGGGAAGACGAACATCGCCGCCATCGCCGCGTCGTTGAGGAAGCGCAGCTCGAGGTCGGGGAGCCGGGACGGGACGTCGAACGGGGCATCGCGGGCGAGCAGGAACCCCCACTCGCCGAAGCTCGGAACCGCGGCGTGGTATCCGCGCACCGAGAAGCCGGCGGCCTCCAGCGTGCGGGCGACGCACCAGTAGGAGCTCCGGGCCATCATCGGGCTGGTGCCCTGGATGGCCACCGGCGCTCCGGGTCCGAGGGCGCGGCGAAGCAGCCGGTAGAAATGGGTGGTGTACAGCTTCCCCAGCGAGAAGTTGTTCGGGTCGGGGAAGTCGACGATCGCCGCGTCGAACCGCCCGTGGTCCCGTCCGAGCCAGAGATAGGCGTCCTCGTTGGTCACCTTCACGATCGACGCATGGAGGCTGTCGTGGTTCAGGTCGCGGAGCAGCGGGAAGGTGCGCGCCAGCGTGGTCATCGCCGGGTCGAGGTCCACCAGCTGGATCTCCTCGATGCCCGGGTACTTGAGGAGCTCCCGGACCGCGAGCCCGTCGCCGCCACCGAGAACCAGCACCCGCCGCGCGCCCGGCGCCAGGGTCATCGCCGGATGGACCAGCGCCTCGTGGTAGCGCGCCTCGTCCGCGCTCGCGAACTGGAGGTTGCCGTTCAGGAAGAGCTGGAAGCCCGCGCGACCCCGGGTGACGACGATGCGCTGGTAGAGCGAGCTCTTCGCGAAGATGACCTCGTCGGCGTACATCCCCTCCTCGGCGAGATCGGTCAGCCGGTTGGCGAAGACCACGCCGGTGAGGAGGATTCCCAGCACCACTGCGCCCTTGATCCGCAGATCTCGCCGGCGGGGGAGATGGCTCGCCAGCAGATGCGTGCTCCACAGCCCCACCGCGGCGTTGAGCACCCCGAAGAGGAACCCCGTCCGCACCAGGCCCAGCCGCGGAACGAGCAGCAGCGGGAAGAGGAGCGACGCCACCAGCGCGCCGAGGTAGTCCACGGTCAGGACCCGGGCGATGAGGTCCTTGAACGGGAGCTGATCCCGGAGCACGCGCAGGAGCAGGGGAATCTCCAGGCCCACCAGCGTCCCCACCGCCGCCACGAATCCGTAGAGCACCCCGCGGAAGAACGTGACGTGCGCGAAGGCCAGGAACAGGGCAGGCGCGGCCAGCCCGCCCACCAGCGCCACGCCCAGCTCGACCTCGACGAAGCGCCGCGCGACCTGACGCTCGATCTTCCCGGAGAGCCAGCTGCCCAGCCCCATCGCCGAGAGGTACAGCCCGATGACCGTCGAGAACTGCAAGACCGAGTCGCCGAGGAGGTAGCTGGCCAGCGTCCCGGCGAGCAGCTCGTACACCAGGCCGCACACCGCGATGATCAGCGCGGTGACGAGCAGCAGCGTCGCATCGAGCGCCTCGGGGCCTCGCCGACGCGGGCCCACGGCTCCGGCCTCCATGTCAGCCGTGGATCGCCGCGCTGATGATCAGGGACAGCCCGATGATCATCGAGCCGAGCACCACGCCCAGCGCGGTGTTCTGGTCCTCCTCCAGCTCCTTGCGCAGCGAGAAGGGGGAAATCCTGGCGATGACGAAGAACGCGACGCCGAAGACGACGATCCCCACCAGCGAGAAGACGACGACTTCGATCAACGCCCTCAGCGTGTGCTCCGGCATGGTCTGCCTCCTCCAGATCTCTTCACTTTCCCCCCGAGAAACCGCTGTGCCAGAAGTGGTACGAGCGGTAACCGCCGGGGGACGAACGGACGCTCGGGTCGATGCGCTGGCGCCCCTGACCCAGCATCCGGCGGCCGCTGAAGCTGCCAAAGGCGAAGAGGCAGAGCGCCGCGACCACCCACAGCCGGTAGACCCAGGCCATGGTCAGTCCCCTCCCCCGCCCGAGCCGAGGTTGGAGCTCTCCCAGCGGGCGCGCTCGAACGACGCCCGCCGCAGCGGATAGATCAGGGGCCAGGAGAGGAGCAGGAGGCAGCCGAGGAACTGGAGGAGGCTGAACGTCTCTCCGCGCACCCGGAGGCGCATGGCCGGCGGCGGGTGTCCCTGCTCCCACTGCAGATCCGCACGGAAGACGGCCGTGCCCGAGCCCGGCGAGCCGATCCCCGTGGACGCCGTGCGCTGGTCCTCGGTCCACCGCTCACCGTCGTCCACCCCCGAGTAGAAGCTCGACTCCAGCCCGAAGGGAGACGCGTCGCCGGTCGCGGTGTTGATGACAGCACCCTCGGCGCTGGCCCAGCTGTTGACCGCGTCACTGGAGAGCTCCACCCGGAGCGCTCCGCCTCCGACGTCGAACTCCGGCGAGAGGAAGCCGCGAATCTCTTCGCCACCGGGGGTGGTGTCCACCGGAGTGGCCAGCAGCTCCTCCGGCGAGAACGACTGGTCCACCAGCACCCGGGTCGGCCGCAGCCCGAAGACGAGCAGGAGCACGAGCAGGCCGAGGATCCCCGCCACCATCCACCGTCGCATCACGCGCCAGGTCGCCTCGTGAGGCCAGGGCTGCAGCTCGCCCACGCTCGAGGGCTTCTCCTGGACGAGCCCCGGCCGGTCGAAGGCCCGGGCCACCTCGGCGGTGTCGAGGTGCTCGAGGTGCGTCCAGTTCACCTCGCCGCCGCCCAGCTCGCGGGAGAGCCCCTCCGGCGGACGGATGTACACGTCGCTCTGCACGTCGTCCCCGACCTGCACCGCCCAGTAAAACTCGCCGAGCACCTGGTCCACCCGGGCCTTCACCGAGGAGAAGTGGCGGAAGCGCCGGTGGCGGTACTGGGCGTCGTCGGCGGCGGCGACCTCGGCGATGGGGATGGCCAGGCCCAGCTGCCAGTGGCCTTCGCTCTCCACCAGCCAGGCGAAGCTCTGCGTCTTCTCGTCCCACAAGAGGTATTCCGCCCAGGGGTAGCGCACGTCCTCCACCACGCAGCTGCGGAGCATCCAGCCGACGACCAGGAGCTCACGCCCGCGCAGAGTCCCCTTCGACCCGAGCGCGAGCCGTGGCTCCTT
>DASXGF010000007.1:0-1732 GCA_036489275.1 Myxococcaceae bacterium
CGTAACGAGGTGTCTGGCACCTCGAAAACTCCTGTTGTTTCAGGATCTTGGGACCGCTGACCGGCTGGATTCACGTCAGGTGGTCGAACCCGCGGAGCGGCGCGGAGCCGGCGCCCTGGAGGTGCACGCCACTGCCCCGGCGGACTTCCCCGATGCGGGTCAGGGGCAGGGCGAGCCGCCGCCCCAGGCGGGTGATGGCTCCGGCCCGGGACGCCGGCGCGGTGAAGAGCAGCTCGTAGTCCTCGCCTCCGGCCGCCATCGCCCGGGCCCGCGCCCGCGCGTCGGGCCAGGCGGCGGCGACTGCGGCCGAGGCCGGCAGCGCCCGCGCATCGAGATGCAGGGCCACCCGGCTCCCGGCGGCGACGTGCCCGGCGTCCTGTACGAGCCCGTCGCTCAGGTCGATGCAAGACGTTGCGAGCCCCACCAGCGCGCGGCCGAGAGCGATTTGCGGCGTGGGCCGCCGTAGGCGGATGAGCGCCGCGCGCGACAGCCGCGACGCCTCGCGGAGTCGGAGCGCCTGGGATCCCCGCGGCCGCTCGAGCAGCGCGAGGCCGAGCCGCGCATCGCCCAGCGTGCCGGAGACCCACACCTGGTCTCCCGGACGCGCGCCCGAACGGAGCAGAGCCCGCCTCGCCGGGACCTCTCCGCCGACGGTGACGGTGAGCGAGAGGCCGGGCGCCCCGGTCACGTTCCCGCCGACGAGCGCCGTCCCGGTGGCACGGGCCAGCGCACCGAACCCGGCACCCAGCCTTCGCGCATCGGCCAGACGGAACCCGGACGGCACGCCCAGCGCCACCAGCGCCCAGCGAGGCGTCGCTCCCATCGCCGCGAGGTCCGAGAGGTTCACCGCGAGCGCCTTGTGGCCCACGTCCTCGAGTCGGCTGCTCCGCCTCGGGAAGTGCACGCCCTCGACGACGGCGTCCACGGTCACGCAGGTCTCGCCGCGAATCCGCGGGAGCACGGCCGCGTCGTCACCCGGTCCGGCCGGGGAGCGGAGAGAGGCCGCCGCGGCGGCGACGAAGGTCTCGATGAGCTGGAACTCCGGGCCCATCGTCACGGGCCTCGCTCAGAAGCGGTCGGCCGGGGGCGGCGGCGGCGCGTCGGACAGCGGGGGCACGATGACCGCCCGCGGCGGCGGCGGCGTCACCGGGAGCACCACCTCGAACCGCGAGCCCTGCCCGAGCTCGCTCTGCACCCGCACCTTGCCGCCGTGGCCCTCCACGTAGCTCTTCACGATGGCGAGGCCGAGGCCGGCGCCGCCGAACTCGCGCGTGCTGGAGTTGTCCACCTGGTAGAAGCTCTGGAAGATCTTCTCCAGCTGGTCGGACGGGATGCCCACGCCCGAGTCCTGGACCACGAACTGCCAGCCCTGGGCGTCGAGCTCCGGCTGGAACTTCACCTCGGTCACCAGCACCTGCACCCAGCCGCCCTTGGGCGTGAACTTCACCGCGTTGGACAGGAGATTCACCATCACCTGGCGGAGCTTCTCGCGATCGGCGCGAACCTCCACCGAGCGCGAGGGGAGCTTCAGATCCAGGGTGAGGCCCTTCTTCTGCGCCTGGGGCTTGATGCTGGAGACGGCGGAGGAGACCAGGTCGCCCACGGTCACCGGCTCGAAGGTCAGACGCACCTTCCCCGCCTCGATCTGCGTCACGTCGAGGATGGAGGAGATCAGCTTGAGGAGGGTGTCACCCTTCTCCATGATCGTGCGGACGTAGTCGGTCTGCTCCTG
>DASXGF010000047.1:0-5088 GCA_036489275.1 Myxococcaceae bacterium
GAGCGTCCCGAAGAACGCGTCCATGAAGTCCGGCCCGGTGGGGAGCACCAGGGCGACGCGCTCGCCGGGGCGAACTCCGAGCTCGGCCAGCGCCCCCGCCACCTGCGCCGAGCGGGTCCGGACCTCGTCCCAGCCGAGCGCGGTCTCGCTCTCGTCCGCGGCGACGAAGGTGAGCCCGCGCCGGCCAGACACCGAGGCGCGCTCGAGGGCCTCGTTTAGCGACGCGTGGCGCGGGCGGGGCTCAGGCGCTCCCTGGAGGCGGGCGGGCCTCATCGCGCCTCCTCGGTCCGGGCGGAGACGTGTCGCGCCAGGTCCCCCACCGTCTGCACGCCGGCCGCGTCCTCCTCGCTCAGCTTCACCCGAAACCGGTTCTCCAGCCCCACCGCGAGCACCGTGAGGCCGAGGCTGTCCAGCGCGAGGTCGCGGAGGAGGTCGTCCTCCGGGCCGATAGCCCGCTCCATCTCCAGCTCGGAACGGGCGATGGTGCGGATGGCCTCCAGCACCTGGGCCTCAGTGGCCACCGGGGCCTCCGGGGACGAAGCGGGGCCGGCCGGCGAAGGCGTCTCGCCAGGGCTCGCCGAGGGCATCCTCCTCGGCGCGGATGCGCACCCGGAGCAGCCAGGCGTTTCCCGCGGAGAAGACGAGGGCGGTGAGCCAGGCGCCGTGCACCAGCGGCAGCGCCAGCATCTCGGCGATGACCGCGACGTAGTTGGGATGGCGCACGAAGCGGTATGGCCCGCCGGTCACCGGGGCCGAGCCGGGGACCACGACGATGCGGGTGTTCCACCGCCAGCCCAGCGTGGCGATGGCCCAGTAGCGGAGCGCCTGCGCGGCGAGCACCACCCCGAGGGCGACCCATCCCACGGTGCCGGGGAAGGGCCGCTGGAGGAGCACCACCTCCAGCGCGCAGGCGACGAGGAAGGCGCCGTGGAAGACGGCCATCACCGGGTAGTGGGCCCGTCCGGCCTCCACGCCGCCGCGCGTCCGGGCGAGCCGGGCGTTCCGCGCCGAGAGGACGAGCTCCACCCCCCGCTCCAGCGCCACCAGGGCCAGGAGCGCGAGGTAGAGCCGGACCGAGGTCACCATCGGAGGAGCACCAGCTCGGCGCAGAAGCCCGGGCCCATGGCCATCAGGAGCCCGAGGTCCCCCGGGCGCGGCTCTCCGGAAGCGAGCAGCTCCGAGAGCACGAAGAGCACCGAGGCCGAAGACAGGTTTCCGGTGCTGCGCAGCGAGTCCCACGAGCGGCGGAGCGCCTCCGGAGGCAGCTCCAGCGCGGCCTCGAAGGCCTGGAGCACCTTGGGTCCTCCGGTGTGGGCGATCCAGTGGCGGATGTCCGCCCGCCGCAGGCCCTGCTCCGAGAGGAACGCGTCCACGTCGCTGCGCACGTGCTCGGTGACCAAGCTCGGCACCTTGGCGCTGAGGACGACCTTGAAGCCGCCTTCCACCACGTCCCAGCCCATGATGCGCTCGGTGTCGGGATAGAAGACGCTCCGCGTGGCGAGCACGCGCGGCGCCGCGCCGGGCGGGGGCCGTTCGGCCCCGGAGAGGACCATCGCGGCCGCGCCGTCACCGAAGAGCCCGCTGGCGATGATGTTCGCGATGCTCACGTCCTCGCGCTGGAGGGTGAGCGAGCACAGCTCGACCGAGAGGAGGACCGAGTATTGCGTCGGAAACGCCCGCAGGACGTCGCTGGCCCGCGCGGTGCCCGCCGCTCCGGCGACGCAGCCGAGGCCGAAGATGGGTGTGCGCTTCACGTCCTGGCGAAGGCCCAGGCGGTTGACCAGCCGGGCATCCAGCGATGGGGTGGCGATTCCGGTCACGGTGACGAAGAACAGGTGGTCGACGTCGCGTGGTTGCAACCCCGCGTCGGCGAGGGCGCGCCGGACGGCTTGCTCGCCCAGATCGAGGGACACGCGGTTGAAGGCGTCGTTGCGCTCGGAGAACCGCGTGAGCGGCAGGTACTCCTCGAGCGGGAGCGCGAGGTACCGGCCGCCCACCTGGACGGACCGGTGGAGCTCCTCGATGCGCTCGACGTTGAAGTGCTCCTTCGCCCAGTGTTCCCTGAAGACGGAGATCAACGTCTCCTGGTCCACCCAGTTCGGGGGCAGCGCGGTGCCGACGCTGCGCACCCACGGTCCAGGCGGAGACCTCATGGTGCTCCGGGCGTAATCGAGCCGCCGGGCGGAAGGCAACAAAGAGCGGCTGTCGCGTTCAGGCGTCGACCCTGTGCGCCGGCGGACCATGCAGCAGCCGGGCGCCGACCACCAGCAGAAGTCCGCCGAGGAAGACAGGGATCGCGTTCAGAGCGATGGCGTGCCCGAGGCTCAGGCGATCTCCGAGCCAGCCGATGATCGGCGGGGAGATCGCGTCTCCGAGAGCGTGGTAGGCGAGGACGCTCAAGCCGACGGCGAAGCTGCGAAACAGCGGGGGCACCGCGTTCACGATGGCGGCATTCAGCGGGCCGTTGTTCAGGAAAACCAGGAACATCGCGCAGAACGATGCGGCGTAGATGATCGGCACCGATCCGCTGTAGGCCGCCCACACCATGAACGGCGCCGCGAGGAGCATTCCCCAACCGGAGAGCCACAGCCCGCCCGTCGAGGACTTGCGCTCCGCACGATCGCCGAGAACTCCGCCGACCAGCGTTCCCACCAGTCCGGAGACGCAGAGGAGGCCGCCGAAGACGATCGCCGCCTGCGCGCCCGGAACGCCGCGCTCCTTCTCGAGAAACGTGGGCATGAACACCGCCAGTCCTCCGATGGAGAAGGTCATCAGTGTCAGTCCCGCGACGCTCACCCAGTAAAAGGTGTTGGACCGCAGCCCGCGGAGCCCCTCCATGAAGGGCATCTTGGTCTGCGAGGAGGCCCCTCCCTCCTCGGTCGCTCCGCGGGCCGGCTCCCGCATTCGGAGCGCCAGGAATGCGGCCAGGAGACCCGGAACCCCGCCGACGAAGAACGCGGCGTGCCAGCTCCAGGTGTTGCCGATCCAGCCACCGAGCGCGAAGCCCAGAGCCGACCCGACCGGGATCGCGACGTAGAACACCGACAGCGCGCGGGTTCGTTGCGAGAGCGGAAAGAAGTCGGCGATGAGCCCCGGAGAGACGGTCCCGTACCCCGCCTCGCCGACGCCGACGAGCGCCCTCGTCACGAGCAGGACGGCGAAGGTGCCGGCGAGCCCCGAGCCGAAGGTGGCGAAGCTCCAGATGAGGATGCTCAGGGACAGCACCCAGCGACGGGGGTAGCGGTCGCCGACGTACCCACCGAGTGGTGCGACCAGCATGTAGACCACGATGAAGATCGACTGGAGCAATCCTCCCTGCGCGTGGTCGATGTGCAACGTGTCCTCGATGCGCGGCAGAATGCCGGCCACGAGGTACCGGTCGAGATAGTTGATGACGTTGATGAAGGTGAGGACGCCCAGCGCGTAACCGGCGCCGGGGAGCGCGCTGCGAACCACGGGTGGGGCAGGGGCCGGGACTGTGGGTTCGGTTGCGGTCATGCGAGCGTCTCCCATCGGTCGAGCAGGACTCCCCAGCGCAGCCCGCGGTCGGACACCCGCGCGCCTGCCACGCCCAGGTGGGCGAGGGCGGTCTCGAAGAGCAGCGCTCCGGCGGGCAGCACGTCGGCCCGCTTCGGCTGCATGCCCGGGAGCGCCCGGCGCTCGGCGAGGGGCAGCGCGCAGAGCCGAGCGCGCACACGGGCCACGTCCTGTACGGAGAGGTACCCTCCGTGCACCCGGCTGGCGTCGTAGGGCTCGATGGCGTGGGCGATGGCGAAGAGGCTGGTCACGGTGCCCGCCACCCCGACGACCCGGACCTCGCGGGGGAAGGCGGGGAGCGCTCCGAGGGCCGCCCGGACCGCGTCGCGGATCGCCTCCTGGTCCGCGGCGGCCGGCGGATCCGAGCGGACGCAGCGCTCGGTGAGCCGGACCGAGCCGATGTCCAGGCTCGTGCGGAAGAGCAGCTCTCGCCCGCGCCCGCGGACGAGCTCCGTCGAGCCTCCGCCCACGTCGATGGCCAGGAGCCCGGCCTCGCCCGCTTCGGCGGCGAAGTCCTGCGCGACGGCCAGGTACGACAGGCGCGCCTCCTCGTCGCCGGACAGGATCTCCACCGTCGCGCCGGTGCGCGCGCGGGCCCGGGCGAGGAACTCCGCGCCGTTCCGTGCATCGCGCGCGGCCGAGGTCGCGGTCACCACCAGCGCCCGCGCGCCGTCGGCCCGCGCCATCCCTGCGAACCGGGCGAGCACCTCCAGCGTCGCCTCCATCCCCTCGGGGGAGAGCACGCCGGTCCGGTCCACGCCGCGGCCGAGCCGGGTGATGTCCGCCTCCTCGCGCACCGGGTGCACGGCGCCGTCCGCTCCTCGCTCTGCGACCAGGAGCAGCACCGAGTTGGTGCCGACGTCGACCGCGGCCAGGCGGCTCATGCGATGGACCAGGAGATGTCGGCCGAGGGCACCACCTGGATGGTCCACCGGCCGGCAGAGAATCCGTCCAGCACCCGGTTGTGGTGGGCGACGATCTGGGCGAAGGACAGCCCGTCCGAGTCGCCGGTGGTGTGGCCGTCGGCGGCGAGCACCACGTCCCGGAAGAGCGTGAGCGAGCGGCGGCAGGTGGTGTCGATGCAGTACTCGGTCATGCAGCCGGCGATCACCAGGCGGCGGATCTGCTGTGCCTTGAGCATCTCGGCCAGCCGGGTCTCGAAGTACGCGTCGCAGCTCCGCTTGTGGACCACCGGCTCGCTGGCACGCGGGGCCACCTCGGGGCGAAACTCCCAGCCCGGCGTCCCCCGCTCCAGCCGGTGGCCGAGGTCGCCGTCGTGCTGGACGTGGATGACCGGGAAGCCGCGGCGCCGCGCCCGGTCGAGCAGCCCGGCGACGCGCTCCACCGTCGACTCCAGCGCCGCCTGTGCCTCCGGGCCTCCCTTGCCGAGGAGGATGTTCCGCTGCAGGTCGATGAGGAGGAGCGCGGTGTCGGGCCCGGCCATGCGGCCGCCGACCTTACCCGACCCGCCGAGGCGATGGCGGAGACCGGGCGGGGTGGTTGGATGATTGCGCAGCAATCGCGGGCGAGGTCTAGGAGCGAGAAGGGAGC
>DASXGF010000146.1:0-2620 GCA_036489275.1 Myxococcaceae bacterium
TCCTCGCATGACGCGGTGGGCGATCGCGGGTGTGTGTGTCCTCGGCGCCGGGACCCTGGTCGCGGTCGAGGCCCGGGAACAGGGGAACAGCGCCTCGGAGCCGGTGGTGATGCCTGCCGAGCGCATCCCGAGCGAGAGCGAGGCGCGGCTCACGGACCGCATGAAGCGGCACGGGGCGGATCTGCTGAGCCTCACCCACGCGGTCACGGTCCTGGACCGGAAGGCCGTCGCCGAGACCGCAGACCGCATCCGGCAGGACACGGCGCTGACGCTGAACGTGGACGGCGGGGTGGCGACGGACAAGCGGTTCCAGCAGCTGGACCAGCAGCTGCGGGAGCGGGTGACCGAGCTGGCCACCGCCGCGCGAAGGCAGGACGACGCGGCGCTGGCCCCGGCCTTCGGGCGGACGATGGAGACGTGTGTGCGCTGCCACTCCGCGTACCTCAAGAAGGGGACGGCTCCCCGGTAGGTTCCGCGCGTGACGGCTTGGTGAGTTGCGGGGGATCGGATAGGTGTGAGCCGACCGTGCGCAGACTCGCGGCGCTCCTCGCGCTCCTCGCCTCCTTCGCTGCCGCCGCCGCACCCTCGCTGGAGCTCATCCCGGCGCGCGTGAAGCCGGGCGACCCCGTGCTGCTCGTCGTCCACGGGACGGAGGCGGTCCCGGAGGGGACGGTCGGCTCAAGGCCGGCGGAGTTCTACCGGCGCGGAGACGGATCCGAGGCGCTGGTTGGCATCCCCGTCGAGGAGGAGCCGGGCCTGATGCAGGTCCGCGTCACCGCCGGCGGGGTTTCCCTCGGGGCGCCGCTCGAGGTCGTCCCGCCCGAGTTCCCGGAGCGGAAGCTCACGGTGGCGAGCAAGTTCGTGAAGATTCCGGCCTCGGCGAGGAAGCGGATCAAGGCCGATCAGGTGGCGTTCCAGAAGGCGTGGAACACCGAGTTTCGTCCTCGCGCGTTCACCGACAACTTCGAGAAGCCGCGCGACGCGGAGATCACCGCCCACTTCGGCGACAAGCGGACGCTGAACGCGAAGAAGACCACCCAGCACTTCGGGCTGGATCTCGACGGGAGGACCGGGGACGAGATCCGCGCCGCCAACGACGGCCGGGTGGTGATGGTTCGGGACTGCTACACGTCGGGGAACACGGTGCTGGTCGAGCACGGGGCCGGGCTGATCACCTCCTACTTCCACATGTCGAAGTTCCTGGTGAAGCCGGGCCAGGAGGTGCACCGGGGCGATCTGCTCGGGCTGGTGGGGAAGACGGGACGGGTGACCGGGCCGCATCTGCACTTCGGCGCGCACATCGGGACGCTGTGGGTCAACCCGCAGGCGCTGCTCGCCCTGCCCTTCCCGGGTGGGACGTCGCCACCGGCGATCTTCCCGCCGCCGGAGTTGCCGGATGGAGGGACGGCGGATGGGGGGGCGACGATGCCGGTATCGGACGGCGGCCCGGGGGGTGGACCACGGGACGCCGGAAGCCCAGGGGCCGCCGCAGGGCAAGCGCGCTGATTCGTATCAGGCGACGCCGCCGGACCGGAGGGGCCGAGGTCGCGCTTCTGACCGCCGGGCAGACCTCAGGCCCGCCGCGACCCGCGCGCGGCCACCACCACGCGAGCGTTACCGGGCTGCCCCGAGCCCGCTCGATGCCACGCACGGGAGTGGCCCCAGCCTCCCGATCGCTTCTGGACGTGGTGCCTCGTTCCACGTCCAGAACCGGTCGCCGGGCTGGGTCGGGCGTGTCGACCGGAGTGCGGACGCCGGCGGGGTGCGCGATGGTCGAGGGGCGGCGCCACCTCCGGCTCCGTCCCGCACACGTTCCGCAACATGGAGCGCATCCGGGCTTCGCGCTGAGGGCGCACAACGGCTGCCCATGAACTCATCCCTGCGGCCAGTCGGATTCGTCGTCTCGCTCCTCATCGCCCCGCTTGCGCTCGCCCAGGCGCCGGCACCTCCCACACCCCCCCAGGAGGCCGTCGACGCCTGCGCGGGTCGCGAGACCGGGGCGTCCTGTACCTTCCAGCACGACGGACACGCCGTCGCCGGCAGCTGCCGTGCGGTTCCCGACGGCACGACCGTCGCCTGCGCCCCGGCCTTTGGGCATCGGGGCCCTCCGCCCGAGGCGCTCGAGGCCTGCAAGAGCCAGCAGGACGGGGCCAGCTGCCAGTTCACTGCCCCCCGAGGGGAGACGATCGCCGGGGTCTGCCGGAGCGGTCCCCAGGGTGAGCCGGCAGCCTGTTTCCCGAAGAATCCGCCGATGCCTCCCCCCGGCGCTGGAGGAAACGGGGGATGAGCAAGGCCCACGGACATCCGGCATCGCTCCCCCGGGACCTCGAGACGCTCCTCCACCGTGCCAGGCGCCGCGACGTGCTGTGGCTGCTCGGAGCGGCGAGCCTCTACCCGCTCCTCGGCTGCGGGACCGAGGCCGGGGAGCTCGGCTCCGGGTCGGACGGCGGCACCAACGGAAGCTGCGCCAGCATCCCCGAGGAGACCGCGGGTCCGTTCCCGGGAGACGGCTCGAACGGCCCGAACGCGCTCGCGCTCTCCGGCGTCGTCCGCAGCGACATCCGGGCGAGCCTCGGCGCCTCCAGCGCCGTGGCGACCGGCGTTCCGCTGACCCTCACCC
>DASXGF010000181.1:0-3644 GCA_036489275.1 Myxococcaceae bacterium
GGACGTAGTAGGGGCCGAGCAGGGACTCACCCTGGGCTCCGAAGACGTCCTCCTCCAGCTTCATCAGTGCGTCGAAGTCTTCCGGGCAGAGCGTGCGGACGGTGTACCGCGCCATCAGGTCCTCCCTTCAGAGGAACGATGGGGATTCACTTGTGCACCACGCCGGTGGCAGCACGCGTCCGGCTGGGAGAGATCGCTGCGACCTCGTCGACTCGTGCGAATGACGGCCGTGGCGCGCCTGCATGACGCGCGTCACCTGGGACCCAGGAGGAGAGAACGCCCGGCCTGATCCGGAGCACCGGGAGTGCCCGTCCGATGCGGTGTCGAGCGCTGATCCACGCACCCGCCCGGGCATCCGCGGCCGGTGACGGAGCTGCAACGGAACGCTCGGCCACGCGACGGTGGGCTGACCTCCCCGTGGCACGCCTCGCTCCGTCGCCTCGAAGCGGTGAAGCGTCCGTCTCCGTTCAGCGACCGAAGAGGCGCTTCCGTTGCTTGACGCTCAACGCGTAGAAACGGTCGCGGAGCAAGCGGGCATCCGGCTCGGCGAGGTCACCACCCGTCCGATCATGGTCCAGCCGCCAGCCGATGGCCCGGGAGAGGGTGGCCGACACGGCGGCGGACACGTTCAGGCTCCGGGTGAATCCCCGCATGGGAATCCAGAACGCCTCGTCGGCGGCGGCGAGCGCGTCGGGCGTGACGCCGGTGCGCTCGTTGCCAAAGACCAGCGCCAGCGGACGCTCGAACTCCATCTCGAACACGCTCCGGGCGTCGTCGCGGACGGCCGAGACACAGATCCGGAATCCGGCCGCTCGCAGGGAACGGGCGCAGGCAGCGAACGTCCGGTGACGGTGCACGTCGAGCCACTTGTCGCAGCCCTGGGTCACCTTGTCGTGCGGCGCGAATGGCACGTCGGGGTTCTCGACGACGTGGACGTCCTGGAGCCCGAAGGCCTCGCAGCTGCGGAGGACCGCGGCCATGTTGAAGGTGTCCTCGAGCTGATCGAGCACCACGGTGAGCCCGCGCAGCCGGCGCGCCACGACCGCGTCCACCTTCTCCCGTCGCGGGGGAAGGAGGAGCGTGGTCGCCTCCGGGGGAGGGCGCCGCGGGCCACTGGCGGGCGGCGCTCGCTTCACCGCGTCTTCCCCGAGGGGCGCGGCGACGACGTCTTGCGTCCGCCGCTCGCCGACCGGGAGGTCGAGGTGCGACGTCCCTTCGGCGGCGTCCCCCTCCGGGTTCCCGCCGACGCGCGCTTCCGGGTCGGGGTGGGCGGTTTCGCCTTCGCGGGCGGCGCTGCGCCAGCCGGGACCACCGCGCCGCCGTCTGCCCCGCCCCGTGGCCGTCTCCGCGGGCGCTCCGCGCGTCCCATCGTCGGCAGCGCGCCTCCGGAAAGCACCTGGGCCACCGCGTCCATCAGCGGGCCGAGCCCCTCTCCGGTGGCCGCGGAGATCGGGAACACCGGCACCTCCCGCCTGGCCATCGCGGCTTGGAAGGCGGGGAGCCGCTCGCGCGCCTCCGGGAGGTCGATCTTGTTCGCCGCGACGATCTGCGGCTTCTTCGCCAGCTCCGGGCTGTAGCGCGCGAGCTCGTGGTCGAGCACGTCCAGGTCCGTGAGCGGCGCGCGCCCCTCGCCCGGCGCCGTCAGGTCCACCAGGTGCACCAGCACCCGGCACCGCTCGACGTGCCGGAGGAACTGGTGACCCAGCCCCGCTCCCTCGGCGGCACCCTCGATGATGCCGGGGATGTCGGCCATCACGAAGGACATCCCGTCCTTGTACGGGACCACCCCGAGGTTCGGAACGAGCGTGGTGAACGGGTAGTCGGCGATCTTCGGCCGGGCGCGCGACACCCGGGAGATGAGGGTGCTCTTGCCGGCGTTGGGAAACCCCAGGAGGCCCACGTCGGCGAGCAGCTTCAGCTCGAGCACCAGCCGCCGCTCCTCTCCGGGCTTCCCGTCCTGGGCGAACCGCGGCGTCTGCCGGGTGGAGGTGGCGAAGTTCATGTTGCCGAGGCCGCCCCGGCCTCCGCGGGCGATGACGGCCCGGGCCTCGGGAGCCGCCAGATCGGCGAGCAGCTCGCCGGTGTCCTGGTCGCGGATCAGCGTGCCGACCGGGACCCGGAGGACGAGGTCCTCGGCCGAGGCCCCGTTCATGTCGCTGCCCATCCCGTGCTGCCCGTTCCTCGCCCGGTGGTGCTGCTGGTACCGGTAATCGAGGAGGGTGGTGAGCCCGGTGTCGGCCTCGAAGACCACCGAGCCGCCGTTGCCGCCGTCACCGCCGGACGGGCCGCCGCGCTCGACGAACTTCTCCCGGCGGAAGGCGACGGCGCCGTTTCCGCCGTCTCCCGCCTTCACCTGGATGGAGACCTGGTCGACGAACTTCACCTCTGGGCCTCGCTGAACGTTCGAAGCGGGCCGGCGGTGAGGCCGGCGCCTGGCGGCCGGACGGGCCGGCCCGCTGGATCAGGCGCTGGCGGGCGCCTGGGGGTAGACCGAGACCTTCTTCCGGTCCTTGCCCAGCCGCTCGTACTTCACGACGCCATCGACGGTCGCGTACAGCGTGTAGTCGCGGCCGAGCCGGACGTTCGAGCCCGGGTGGATGACGGTGCCGAGCTGCCGCACGAGGATGCTGCCGGCGTTCACGCTCTCGCCGCCATAGACCTTCACCCCGCGCCGCTGCCCGCCCGAGTCGCGCCCGTTGCGGGAGCTGCCCTGTCCCTTTTTGTGAGCCATGGTTCGATTCCTGGTGGGACGCGGGTCAGCCCGCGACCGAGACGACCTTCACTTCGGTGTAGGGCTGCCTGTGGCCCTTCGCGCGGGTCCAGCCTTCCTTCTCCTTCCGGAAGTGAAGGACGCGGCGGTACTTGTCCTGGGCGAGGATCTTCCCCACCACCTTGGCTCCCTCGACGAGCGGGCGGCCGGCCTTCGGGGACTCCGTCCCGCCCAGCCAGAGCACCTCGGCGAACGTGATCTCACTGCCGATCTCGCCGGGAACCTTCTCGATGCGGACGACGTCGCCCTCGGCGACGCGGTACTGCTTCCCGCCGGTGCGGATGACTGCGTACATCTGGACTTGCCCCTGGGTGTGAAAGGGCCGGACGGATAGCCCGCAACCCCCTGGAAGTCAAGGCAGACGCCGGGTACCGGACACCGGCGCGTCGTGCGGTCCGGAACCCGGCAACCCACGGGTCCTTTCGCCATTTCGGGGAGGGGGCGGGCGCAACGCTCGGAGCGCTCCGGGTCCTCAGGACATGCTCGAATTGAATCGACGTGAGGTTCTCATCCGGGTCGGCGGGATTCTCCTGGCCATCCCCGCCTCGCGACTGCTGATGGCCTGCGGCAGCGACAGCGGCGGGTCCACCGACTCCCTCCACTTCACCTCGTCGACCGGCGACATCGACAACCACGTCCACACGGTCGATCTGCTGAAGGCAGACATCAGCGCTCCGCCCGCCGGTGGGAAGACCGAGACCACGTCGTTCGACGCGAGCCACAACCACACGGTCACCCTGACCGAGGCCGACTTCCAGTCCATCGACGCCGGGAACACGGTCACCAAGACCACGTCCGAGGACGAGACCCCGGGCCACGTCCACACCCACCAGTTCGCGTTTCACAAGTAGGGGGCGCCGAAGTCGAGCGCCCG
>DASXGF010000186.1:0-3404 GCA_036489275.1 Myxococcaceae bacterium
CAGGAAGGCCGCGCGAAGCCGGACATCGTCCAGGTGGGCCGGCTGCGATTCCAGCTCATCGACCGTGGCCAGCGCATCGGGGTGCGCATCAAGGACCCCGAGGCCCGTGCGCGGAAGGAGTTCAACGGCATCCCGACGTTCGAGCCCTCGGCGAAGTGGCGTGTCACCGCGCGCTGGGAGCCGGCCAATCCACCGACGGAGATCGCCGTCCCCAACGTGCTCGGGGAGATCGAGCGCTCGCCGTCGCCCGGGACCGCGGTCTTCACCGTGGACGGCAAGGAGTACCGGCTCACCCCGGTCCTGGAGGAGGGAACGCCGGACCTCTTCTTCATCTTCGCCGACGAGACCAACCGGACCGAGACGTATGGCGCGGGGCGGTTCCTCTACGCCCAGCCGGCGAAGGACGGAACGGTGATCCTCGACTTCAACCGGGCCTACAACCCGCCCTGCGCCTTCAGCGCCTTCGCCACCTGTCCGCTGCCGCCGAAGCAGAACCGGCTCGCGCTCCGGGTGGATGCGGGGGAGAAGCGCCTGCCGCACTGACCCTCGTGTCTTCTGCGCGGCGCCCGCGCGATCCTCGGCTAGCCTCGTCCTTCCGATGAGGCAATCGCTCCTGCTCGGGCTCACCGGCCTCGGGCTCTTGCTCGTTCCCTCGGTCGCCCGCGCGCAGTGGTCCGTCCGCCTCGCGCTCGAGGCTCCGATGTACGCGCACACCTCGAGCAACGGGCAGAGCAGCTCCTACGGCATCAACAACAGCTTTCAGCCCACGCTCGACTTCATCGGGAGCTACTTCGTCACCCAGACGGTGGGGCTCGACCTCGAGCTCCGGACCGGCATCGCAGCCACTGGAACCGGCTACACGCGGCAGCGCACGGCCCTCGGTCCCGGGGTGACCTACGACGACCCGACCTTCCCGCTCTACGGCCGGGCGTCCTTCCCCATCCAGGTCGAAAGCACCGTCATCGCCTTCGTCCGGGTTGGCGGCGGGCTGAAGATCCTCGACATGGCCTTCCTCCGCCTCTACTTCGAGGCGACCGCCGACTTCCCGCTCGGCGGCAGCGGGGTGTCCCCGTTCAGCAGCCAGGCGTTCAACGCGGGGCTGGGCGTCTGGCTGCGGCTCTGAGGCTCCGTGCGCTGGCCGGTTCGGTGCATGCTGGGCGGTCCATGCACCGTCTTTCCCTCCTCCTCGTCCTGGTCGCCTGTGCCGGGAGCCCGCCGGCCCCGCAGACGGCCACCGGGCCGGTTCACGTGCAACTCCTCGCCCTGAACGACTTCCACGGCAACCTCGAGCCTCCGTCGGGCACCGTCCATCTCCCGGACGGCACCGTCCCGGCCGGTGGAGGGGGATGGCTCGCGGCCCACGTGGCCCGGCTCCGCGCCGAGGGGCCCGACACCCTGGTCGTCGCCGCCGGGGATCTGGTCGGCGCGAGCCCGCTCGCCTCGGCGCTCACCCACGACGAACCCACCATCTCGCTGCTGGACGCGCTCGGGCTCGACGTCTCGAGCGTCGGGAACCACGAGTTCGACGAGGGCGTCGACGAGCTGCTCCGCCTGCAGCGCGGGGGATGTCGCACCGACGACTCCGGGTGCAAGGCGCCGGGCTTCCCCGGCGCGCGCTTCACCTACCTCGCTGCGAACGTCGTCGACCGGACCGGGAAGACGATCCTCCCGGGCACCGCGCTCAAGAAGGTGGGCGGGGCGACCATCGGATTCGTCGGCGTGGTCCTCCGGGAGACGCCCTCGGTGGTGACCCCCAGCGGGGTCGCCGGGCTGACCTTCGGCGACGAGGCCGACGCGGTGAACGCCGCGGTCCCGAAGCTGCGCGAGGCCGGCGCTGACGCCATCGTCGTGCTCATCCACCAGGGCGGAGCCCAGGCGCCGGGATCTCCCCCGGGGGAGTGCCGCGGATTCAATGGGCCGCTGGTCGATCTCGCGCAGCGCTTCCGGGGCGTGGACCTCATCGTCAGCGGGCACACGCACCAGGCCTACGTCTGCCCCGACCTCGGCGGCGCCCTCGCCACGAGCGCCTGCGCCTTCGGAAGGTTCGTCACGCGCATCGAGCTCGAGGTGGATCCCGTGCAGCACCGGGTGCTGTCCCGGCGAGCGACGCAGGTCCCGGTGACGCACGACATCCCGCCCGACCCTCGGGCCGAGGCGATCGTCTCCCACGCCGTGGCCGCGGCCGCGCCCGTGGCGAGCCGCCGGGTGGGCCGGCTGGCGGCGAGCCTCTCCCGGTCGCCCAACGACGCCGGAGAGTCCTCGCTGGGAGACGTGGTGGCGGACGCTCACCTCGCGACCACCCGGAAGGGCGGGGCGGGCGTCGCCTTCACCAACTCCGGAGGGCTCCGCGCGGATCTTCCGGCCGGGGACATCACCTACGCGCAGGCTTTCGCCGCCCAGCCGTTCGGCAACACGCTGGTGACCTTCACCCTGACCGGGGCGCAGCTGCTGACGGCGCTCGAGCAGCAGTGGCTGGGGAGCCGGCCGAGGGTGCTCCAGCCGTCGGCGAACGTCGGCTACGCGTGGTCGGCCTCGGCGGCCCCGGGCTCGAAGGTCGTCCCCGGCTCGCTGAAGGTGGACGGGCGGGTCTTCGCGCCCGATGCGCGGGTCCGGGTCACGGTGAACAGCTTCCTGGCCGCGGGCGGGGACGGGTTCGGCGTCTTCGCCGAGGGGACGGACCGCGTCGGAGGGCCGAACGATCTCGAGGCCCTGGTCGAGTACCTCCGGCCGACGCTCGACGGACCCCCGCTCGCGAAGCCCGGCGGCGGGCGCATCACCCAGGTGCCCTGAGCAGAGTCGTCCACCCCGGGGGACGCCCCGGCGGGCCTGACATGGATCTCGGGAAACGCAAGTCGAGGAACTGCTTGCGCGTGCAACGACCTGCCCGAGCGTCCGGTCGCGCGGACTTGAGACGGACCGGCAGGCGCACTATTCATGCGGGAGGGCGACTCGAGGAGGCAGCGATGAATCGACTGTTCGTGCTCGTGGGCGCGGTTCTTCTCGGGAGCGCATGCGCGCACGACAGCCAGGGTCACCGGGTGCGCGTCAGCACCATCCGGTTCGACGACCGGAGCGTCAGCGGGCCCAACGTCTTCTACACGCGCGAGGAGGACGGGACCTGGGCCGGGAAGGGCGGGGATCGCTACCTGCTCGACGCGGACGAGATCCGGAAGGTCGGCGCCGGGTTCGACCGGACCGGCCACCTGATGCCTCCCGCGGGCTGGGTGGAGATCGACCGTCGTCCCGACGGCATCGTCTACACGCCCTCCTGGTCCACCTCCCGCGTCTGGACCTTCGTCACCGAGGACGGGCAGCCCATCCCCCGGAACCTCGAGGTCCCCCTCTACCTGACCGCCCGGCTCGGGCTGGCCGGTGCGTGGGTCGATCTCTACGTCCCCGGCTCC
>DASXGF010000188.1:0-3360 GCA_036489275.1 Myxococcaceae bacterium
TGCCCCCCTGTGGGACCGGTGGGGCTGGCTGGTGGCGCTCGCGGTGCTGCTCGGCGCCGAGTGGTTCCTGCGCCGCCGCTTCGGGTACATCTGAGTCACGGCCCCCGCCGCCGGGGCGCACAGTGAAGTCGCGCCAGAGCCGCAGTCGGTGAGCCCGAGGCGGTGGCAGTCAGATTGGTCACGGCCTCCGCCGCCGGGGCGCACAGTGAAGTCGCGCCAGAGCTGCAGTCGGTGAGTCCAAGGCGGTGGCAGTCACATTGGTCACGGCCCGCAGTCGGATGCGTCAGGGGGGCCGCGCTCAGCTCGCGGTTTCGCGCTCGAGCCAGCTGGCCTGGGCGGGCAGACGGTGCGGGCCGTGGACGCCGCGACAGGTCCGGCACCACGACTGGGCCACGCGCCGTCCGCGCAGCGTGCGCAGCCCGAACTCGCGGAGGGTGTCGCCGACGCGCTGGCAACGCGGGCAGCGGCTCCAGCGGGGGAGCTCGGTGGCCTCGCGGGCCTTGCGTCCGTGCTCCACCACCAGCGCCAGCGCCTTCGCGAAGCCGATCTTCCACCGCGGGTCGACATGGACGGGTGTGCCCGGACGGGGCCCGGGCCGCACGAGGTCCACGCCGCCGAGCAGCGACTGCTGCTCGAGAAGCGAGGCCGCTCGACCGGTGCGTTCCATGCGAGGCACACTACCGCTGGGGACTGACAATCCGTTCAGTGCCGCCTGATCCGTGCCACCGGATCAGCCAGCCCACCCGCCCGCATTGAAGGTGTCTGGCACCTTCGAGACGGACTCCACGGGAGGATGTCCCAAAAAACAAGTCAAATCAAAGACTTGCTCTCAGCTCGGCGATGGGAACCGCGACGACCCGGCCGCAGCCGAAGGACGGCGCCCACACGTCCTGGACCTCGCCTGAGTTGAGGAAGGCCGCGATGCGCCGGAAGGCCTCGCGCGGCCCACCGATGTGCTCCGCCCAGGCCAGGCCCCGGGCGGAGAGGTTCGGTACCGGCGGGCCGAGCGGTGCGCCTGAGCGCCCTGCCTGCGGACCGTCGCTCCGGACGCGCTCGGGGACCAGGAGCGGGGCGAAGCGCGTGTGCCGGTGGGCGGGGATGCACCCGGGCGCCTCGAGGAGCGTCGCGGCCAGCGGAAGCTCGCGCACGTTGAACACCAGCTTGCAGTCTCCGCCGTGGGGGTCGAACGCGCCCACCATCCGGTGGTCCCCGCGCGGGATCAGCCGCCGGTCCAGGTAGCAGAAGGCCCGGGCGCTCTCCGGCAGCCCGCCGCGGTGACGCGCCCCGCCCCAGCGGTGAAACGGCCGGACCGCGTGAGGGTCGGCGCGGGACGGGAGGCCCGGGGTCCGGTGAAGCGACTCGAGCTTCGGAAAGAGCGTCCGCGGAATCCCGTGCGCCCGCGCGAACCGCTCGAGGTCTCCCGCACGAAGGAAGGCGTCCACCCGCGCGAGGAGCCGCTCGGGCCGCTCGTCGACCAGCAGCTCGTCGAACCGGGTCTTGAGCCCGGTGCAGCTGACCGGCACCAGCACGTCGAGCGGCTCGCCAGTGGCGCGCCAGAGCTGATCCAGCCGCTCGGCCTCGGCAGGCACCGGCCGCAGGCTCCACTCCGGGCCCACGATGGAGAAGGGGTGGGACGGCGAGCTCTCCACCGCGGCTGATCCGGGCGCCCAGGCGCGGAAGCGGGGCGAGGGCGACGGGCCGTGGCGGCTTCGCCACACGGTGATGCAGGTCCGGACCCGCGTCCCGGGGAACACCCCCGCGCCGAGGTCCACCACCTCCCGGAGCGCGAGGCGGTCGAGGAGCCGCCGGCGAAGCGAGGTGTAGAGGAACGCGTCGAGCAGCGTGGCCGACGTCACCCAGGCCAGAACGCCCGCGCGTCCGGCCAGCCGCTCCGAGGCGAGGAGGAGGAAGAAGGCGTAGTCGTCCCTGAGGCTCGTCCCGGGCGGGAGCGCCTCGTCGAGCGCCACCCGGGCCCGCAGCGCCCGGTACGCGGGCGGATCGCGGAGCAGCGGCGACGTGCCGTTGTAGGGCGGGTTTCCGAGCCACAGCTCCTCGCCGTTCCCGGGCAGGGTCCGGACGAGCGAATCCCAGCCCCCGCGGAGCGCGTCGCCCACGTGGATGCGTGCACCCGGCACCGAGCGCCGCGCGGCGGCGGCATGCGCCGGATTCAGCTCCAGCCCGTTCAGCCGTGCGCCGGGACGCGCCCGCGCCGCGGCGGCGAGGAACGCGCCGTCCCCGCAGGCCGGATCGATGATGGTGAGCGGCCCGGTGCCGGCGTGGCGAAGGGCGAGCGCCAGCACCGCCTCGACCAGCGGAAGCGGAGTGAAGTACTCGCCGCGGATCCTGCGCGCCTCGGCGGGAGGTGCCGGCACGGCGCCATCCTACCGGGACGACCGACGAAGACGGGACTCAGGCCACGGTGACCACGATCTTCCCGGCCGCGCTCCCGGAGGAGACAGCCGCGTGGGCCGCCTCGGCGTCGGCGAGCCCGAACGTGCGTGAATCGAGACGGGGCGAGAGCTTCCCCTCCTCCTCGACCAGTGCGGCGATGCGCTCCAGTATCTCCCCGTGATGCTCGCGGCCGACGCCGGAGAGCAGCGGGAGCAGGGTGAAGACCCCGGAGTAGGTCCCGGACTTGAACGAGAGTGGAGCCAGCGAGTGGGTCCCCCGTGTTTCGGCGCCGAACGCCCGGGGTCCGCGGCGATTGCGGCCCGTGCAGCGAAGCGGGACCATGGCGAGCCTCGCGACCGGGAGAGAGTCATGGCGTTCATCGGTTTCGACGTGTACGGCACGCTGGTCGACCCGCTGGGCATGGACGCTCCGCTTCGCGAGCACGTCGGCGACCTCGCCGAGCGGTTCGCGGCCATCTGGAGAGAGCGCCAGATCGACTGGACCTTCCGTCGTTCGCTCATGGGCCGCTACGTCGACTTCGACGTCGTGACCCGCGACGCTTTCCGCACGACCGCCGCGACGCTGGGCGTGGATCTCCGGACGGCCGAGGCCGGGCTGCTCGACGTCTACCGGCGGCTCCCGGCCTTCGCCGACGCCGCGGAAGGGCTCATCCGGCTCGCCGAGGGCGGCCACGGCCTGGTCGCCTTCAGCAACGGCGTGGCTGCCACGCTGCGCGGCCTGCTCACCCACGCGCGGCTGATGCCGCCGCTGGGCGACGTCGTGAGCGTCGACGAGGTCCGGACCTACAAGCCGAGCCCGGTCGTGTACCAGCTCCTCGTCACGCGCGGAGGCCTGAGCGCGGACCGGACCTGGCTCGTCTCGTCCAACGCCTGGGACGTGCTCGGGGCGAAGTCGGCGGGGCTCCGCGCCGCGTGGGTCCGTCGCTCGCCGCGTGCCCAGTGGGACGGC
>DASXGF010000195.1:0-10875 GCA_036489275.1 Myxococcaceae bacterium
CTCAGAGAACTCAGAGAACTCTTCATGGCTCAGCGGGCGGCGACGTTCCCCTCGTCCAGGACCTGGAAGGTGCTGCCCTCGGAACGGCCGAAGACCTCGGGCGCGTACATCGCCTCGGCCCGGGCCGGGACCAGGAGGTAGTCCCCGGGCGTCGTCGCCCGCGCCACGACGGAGACCGTGTGCACCCCCGGCGGCAGCTCGTTGGAGAAGAACAGCGCCCGATCGTCCCGGAGCTCGGTGTGGTTGAACGGGTTCCAGAAGCCGAGCGCCCACGGCGGCACCCCCGCTTCCCGCGCGTCCTCCATCTCGTCCGTCTCGGTGTCCGCGGAGGGCTCTCCCCGCGACAGCCGCGCCGTCGTTGCCAGCGTCGTGTCCACCGCCTCGAGACCCGCCGGCAGCGGGATCTCCAGCGCCACGTTGGTGCGGGCCGCCGGCGTCCCCACCCGCACCTTGATCCGCACCAGCTCTCCGGCCTTCACCGACTTCATCTGGCCCCCGCCCGCGTACGGCTCGATCCACCGCTGGACCACGAGGCCACGCTCCAGCGCCTTGCGCGGCATCTCCGCCGGCGCGTATCGCAGGACCGCCGAGTAGGAGAGCACTCCCGCCTTGCCCTCGCGGAGGAACTCGAAGGCCGCCGACTTCCCCACCGCCGGCAGCTGCGTCATCGGCACCACGGTCCGGCGCACGTCCATGCTCCGCCCGTGGAAGTCGGACTCGGCGACCTTCCTGTCCGCGAGCAGCACCTTGCCCACGAAGTCCGGCGTGTCCTTCTCCCGGATCCGCACCACCTCGGTCAGCGCCATCAGGGCGAACGCCGACTCCTGGGTGGTCTTGTACCGGCCGTTGGTGCCGCGTGCCTCGACCAGGTAGCGGGCCATCTTCCCGACGAAGGGATGGTCGGGCGAGACGTCCACCAGCGTCTGCAGCGCGATGGCCGTGCTGCGGAGGTCACTCGACCAGTCGGACTGATAGGTGACGCCGTTCATCTCCTCGAGGTGCAAGGTCCCCGAGGTCTCCTTGGCCCGGTCCATCAGCTCCGTGGTCAGCGTCCGCGCCGCCGCGCGGTCCCCGCCGCCGAGCCACAGCGCGTCGGCCAGCATCGCCTTGCCGTAGGCCGGGAGCTCCGAGCGGCGGGCGAACAGCGCCGAGGCGCTCGAGGCCTGCGGCGCGCGCGTCCGGGCCAGCGCATAGAGCGCGAAGGCCCGTGTGCCGGGGTCCACCTCTCCCCGCCACCAGGAGCAGGTCTGGACGTTGCCGGCGGCGACCTTCGCAAGGAACTGCTGCCCCTTCCGGAGCGCGTCCCGGTCGACGGGGTACCCCACCTCCGCGGCCCGCCCGAGCGCGAGCACCGCGTACGCCGAGCCGTGCGGTGAGCTGCAGCTGTCCGAGCTCCAGTACCCGTAGCCGCCGTCCACGTGCTGCAGCGCCTCGATGGCCTTGACCGTCTTCGCCGCCACCTCGTCGGGGTCCGCCGTCCCCCAGCGGGCGATGGCGTCCTGCCCCACCCAGCCGGCGGCGCTGTCGGGCCGCCAGGGAAGCTTGAACACTCCGTGGAGCTCGCGCAGCGCGACGAACGGGACGAGCCGCGAGGACATCTGCTCCAGGCAGCCGTACGGGTAGTCCACCAGCTGCCGCATCGCCTCGCCGTATCCGCCGAGCACCGTGGAGGCCATGGTCACCTCCAGGCCTCCCACGTCCGGACGGACGCCCGCGGGCGTGGAGAGCTGCTCCCGGGCCCGGTCCTTCGTGTCCCCGGCGAGCGCCACCGCCTCCATCTGGGTCGGGATGCGCACCGGGATGCGCTGCTCCACCGCGTCCTGCTCGCCGCCGCCGCTCACGGCGAACCGGAGCACCGCCTCACCCGAGCTCTCGGCGACGAACTTGAAGCGAACCTCGCGCGGCTTCCCCTCGGGTAGCGCCACGGTGCGCTTCGTCTCTCCCTGGAGCTTCAGCGGGCCGGTCGCGGTGGCCGTGACCTCGACTTCCTTGATCTTCCCCGAGGGCGCGTGCACCACCACCCCCGCCTCCACCGTGTCCCCCACCCGCGCCAGCCGCGGAAGCGCCGGCATCGCCAGGAGCGGCTTGGCGACCTGGATGCTGCTCCCGCCCTTCCCGCCGCGGTCGCCGCGATCGATCGCCACCGCCATGATCCGGTAGGTGGTCAGGTTGTCCGGCAGCGTGAACTCGACCTGCGCCTTGCCGTCCGCGCCTGTCATCACCGACGGAGCGAAGAGCACCGTGGTCTTGAACTGCGAGCGGATGCCCCCGCCGCCCTCCGCTCCGCCGCCGCCACCCGAGCTCATGCCCTTGTCCGCGTAGGTGGTGCGCCGGACCAGGTGAATGAGCGGCTCGCCGATGCGCACCGACAGACCCCGCTCGGGCTGCAGGGCATCGATCGGATCCGGAGCCTCGTACGCCGTGAGCCGGAGCACGCCCTCGTCCACTGCCCAGACCGCCACCTCGGCCGGGACCGGCGCGCCCTTCCAGTCCGCGGTCCGGAGCGCGACCGTGACCCGATCTCGCGGGCGGTACTGGCTGCGCTCCGGCGTGACCTCGACCGCGAGCCGCTTGCTCTTCCGCTCGACCTTCAGCTTCGCGTACCCCGCCCGGACCTGCGGGCGTCCGGGGTCCTCGCCCCCCTCCGGGCCGTCGGCCTGCGGCACGCGGCCGCGGACCAGCACCACGCCCACGTAGACGTCCGGGATGCCGCTCTCGCCCACCGGGACCTCGAGCATGGTCGCCGCGCCCTTGAGCGTCACGCGCCGGGCCGAGCTCACTCCCTCGCGCTCCACGGTGAGCACCGCCTCCGCCGAGGGGAACGGGCTCTTCACCAGGATCTTCGCCGTCTCGCCGACGTCGTACACCGCCTTGTCGCTGACCAGATCGATGCGGTCCGAGTCGTTGCGCTGCCAGGACACCCATCCGTCGCCCACGACGTAGAGCGAGCTCCGCGTGGTCTGCTTTCGCTTCTGGGCGTCCACCACCTCCGCCTGCACCACGTGGAAGCCGGGCGCCTTCGGGGTGAAGGTGCAGGCCCCGGGCACCTGCTCGACCTTGACGTTGCAGCTGGCGACCTGCTCCTCCACGGGCTCGCTGAGCGTCTCCCAGCGATCTCCGGCGGTCTTCTTCCGCACGAACTTCCAGTCGCGCCGCAGCACCGTGACCTTCACCTCGGCCTTCTGCCGCTTGCCGTCCGGCGAGACCGCCACCGCCTCCACCGAGACGGGCTTGCCCACCTCGGCGAAGCCCTCGACGTTCCGCTGGCGGACACCGGCGTAGAGCGAGGCCGGGTGGACGTGCACCTCGGTCCGGTTGGCGATGCGCTGGCGGTTCACGTCGGCCACCTCGGCCTCGAGCGTCACGCGCGCGCTGCGGCCCGCCGGGCTCTCCACCTGTCCGGCGGCGATCTTGAACCAGCCCTGGGCGTCGGTCTTGCCCTCGCCGGCGCCGATGACCTCGGTGCTCGGCCCCGGCGTCTCGTCGCTCCATTCCCAGGTTGCGATGCCGAAGGCGAAGCCCGGGTTGTCCGGCGGCTGGAAGTCCTCGGTGGTCCGCGTCGCCGTCCAGCGCACCGCGGCCCCGGGCATGGCCCCGCCGAACAGGTACTGCGCCACGACCTGCCCCTCGAGCGCCTGCCCGGAGATGACCTCGGACGAGGCGGTCCGGACGTCCACCTTGAACTGCGGCGGCCGGTACTCCTCCACCCGGAAGCTGCCCCCGGTCGACACCCGGTCCGAGGTCACCTCGGCGACGGCGCGGATCGAGAACGTCCCGAGCGGCGCCCCGGAGTCGATGGGCACCTCTGCGGAGAAGGTGCCGAACTCGGTGAGGGGCAGCGTCCTCGACCAGATCTCCTTGCCCCGTGCGTCGGTCACGGTGATGTCGGCCTGGGTCCCCTTCGCCGGCGTGGTCACCACCCCGAGCCGGCGGTAGCGGAGCATGCCCTTCACGTAGACGGTGTCTCCCGGCCGGTAGATGCCGCGCTCGGCGGTGACGAAGGCCATCGACTGCGGGCGCTTCCCGTCCCACGCCCCCTCCACGCCGAAGGCCCACGGGCCGAAGCCGCCGGACCAGTCGGCCAGGGTGACGCCGGTGTCCCCGTCGAGCGTGGCCGCCACCAGCGCGAACCCGGGACCCCCGTCGTCGGTCCGCCGGCGGGCCGACTTGCGCGGCGCGAGCAACGTGGAGAGCCCCGGCACCCGCGCCAGCCCGTCGCCGTCGGACTTTCCCTGCCACTTCACCGCGCCGTCGCCGTCGTAGAGCGCGAGCGACGCCCCGGGCACCACCGTTCCGTCGGAGATCCGGGTGACCCAGACGATTCCCGAGGTCGCCCCGAGCTTGCTGTGCACGGCGAGGTCGGTGATCTGCCCGGTCACCTGCTGCATGCGCTGCCACCCGTACTTGGTGTCGATCTCGGGGGCGATCGTGGCCAGGTGGAAGATGCCGGTCTTCTTTCCCCCGAGGATCTCGCGCACCTTGATCGGCCGCGTGCCTGGAAGGTTGTGGGTCCCTTCGAAGTCCAGCTGGGTGCTGATGGGCTGGGTGCCGGGCACCGAGCGGCTTCCGCTCCGGTTCGCCAGGAAGCGCGCCAGCTCGGCGGGGCCGAGCGGCCATACCTGGATGTCCAGCGACGTCACGTTGGTGAACCGCACCGGGAGCGACCCGTCGCCCTTCGACTCGAGCAAGGCGATGTCCGGGCCGAGCGCGTACTCCGGCCGAAGGTCGTCGGTCCGCGCCTGTCCCTTCGCCGCGGGCGCGCTCTGACCGTAGACGTCGATGACCCCCGAGGCGATCGAGACCGTGTAAGTGGTTCCCGGCCGGTACTTGCCGGGCAGCGTGGTGTACGGATGCTTCCGGTCACCGTACGGGTCGTGGCTCTCGCTGTGGTCCCAGTCCACCTCCACCGCCGGCTGGAACTTCAGGCGCGACTTCAGCGAGGCGACGTCGAGGCGGTTGGTGCTCTCGAGGATCAGCGGACCGTAGGGGCAGTCATACCCACCGTGGCAGGCGTGCACGCCCTCGATCCGCGCCGGGCCGAAGGTCCGGTACTGCAGGCGGACCTCCTGCTGGAGCGGCAGTGGACCCTCCTTCGCCCGCAGGGTCGTCGCCACCACCACCGCCACGTCGGTGGCGAGCGGAAGCGGCTTGCCGAGCTTCACCGTGACCTCGGTGCGCCGGCTCGGGACGAAGTTCTTCCCCGGGCGCTCCGCCTCCTCGGGAGCCGCCGCCGCCGGCCGCGTGCTCACGCTGACCGGCCAGGAGGTGCCCTCGGGGCCGACCCGGACCGAGATCGACTTCTCCGGATCGACCACCGCCTGGTTGAAGATCAGGACGATGTCCTGCGCCGGCTTGAGCCACTGCCAGCCTCCCGCCGGGCTGGCGGACTCGAGCTTCGGGCCCGGCGTGTCGAACGACCAGCCGAACGCCTCCCTGAGGGAGGACCCGTCCACACCCTTGAGGCCGGCAGGAACGTTGACCGTGAACCGGGTGGCGAAGGGCAGCGGCGCCTTCGGCACGAACTCGACGCTCGCCGAGCCGATCCACCGCCACTCGCCCTCCACAGCCGGGCTGAGCGACGCGGGCGGCGGGAGCGTCTTCTGCTCCTCGACGGACATCAGGGCCACGACCGGGCGCGAGAAGGTGATGGTGGGCCGTGCGTCCGCCCCCACCACCTCGTGCGGCCGTGAGGCCACGACGGTGAGGCCGCTGGTGGGGAGCGCGTCGGGGGCGATGGCGAGAGCCGGAGGTGCCGGGAGGGGCTGGAGCGGAGCCTCCGCCGGACCCGAGGGCTTCCCCCGGCAGGCGGTGAGCGCCACGGCGGACAGCACGGCAGCGCAGGCGAGATGGGTCGATGCAGCCCTCAAGGTGGCGTCCTCCCCCGGAGCTCCGCGGTGCGTGCCCCGGGCCTATTCTGCTCTGGAGCGGGCGCGCCCGGGTCGATCAAGATGGCCGGGCAGCCCGCGGCGCCCGAGTGGTGCAGGCGCCGGGCCAGCGATCAACGTGCTTGCACCCGCCGCTCGATGCGTCGGTCCGGGATGAACCAGGTGGCCGCAACGCCGGCGTAGATCAGCTGCGCCGCCCATGGACGGACGAAGGCCACCGCGATCCCCACGGCGTAGGCCACCGGCGAGAGCCTCTCCTTGAGCGGCGCCTCCCTCACCGCGCGGGCGAGATCGCAGTCCGGCCCCTCGTTGGCGATGATGGCCCGCTCGAGCAGCACCCACGCCAGGCCGCAGACCAGCAGCACCGCGCCGTAGAGGGCCGTCGGCCAGGGCGCCTTCGGGTGCTCGCCCGCCCAGGCGGTCACCACGGGCACCAGAGACAGGCAGAAGAGGAGCCCGAGGTTGGCCCACATCACGCCGCCGCTGACCTGCCGGGTGACGTGGAACAGATGGTGGTGGTTGTTCCAGTAGATGCCGACGTAGACGAAGCTCAGGACGTAGCTGAGGAAGACCGGCACCATCGGCTGGAGCGCGTGCAGGTCGCTCCCGTGCGGCACCTTCAGCTCCAGCACCATGATGGTGATGATGATCGCCAGCACACCATCGCTGAAGGCCTCGAGCCGTCCCTTGGTCATCGTGACTATCCTCGAAGAGTCTCCGTGAGCCGGAACGCCCGAATCGCGCTGGTCGCCAGCCTGCTGGTCCTCGCGGTGCTCGTGGCTGCAACCCTGATGGCCGAGCCTCTCGTGCACCCATGCCCCGGTGCAATCGAGCAGTGCGGGCGAATTTGCGCCGGCCAGACCGTCGGAGCGCTTCCCTGGCGGTGCTCCCGGGTGGAGCACTGCGACTGTCCCCGGCCCCTGCCCTGGCCGCACCGGATGCGCACCCGCTGAATCGAGATTGCCCGCCCCACGCCCGGAGGGCAGGCTGCGGTGCCATGGGAACCCACGTCCGGACGGCACTCTCGTGTCTGCTGCTCCTGTCCTCGGTCGCCGCGGCGCAGGGCGCGGACGTCGCGACCCAGCCGGAGTCGATGGCGCCCGCGCCGCCCCCCCAGCCGAGCCTGGTCCGCCGCTACTCGGTGGGGCCCCGGCTGATCATCGCTCCGGGCGTCTTCATCCCGTCCACCGGAAGCGCCGGCTTCACTCTCGGGGTGCTGGGCGGCTACGGCTTCGATGTCGGGCCGGTCATCCTGACGCCCGGCATCATGGGCCAGGGGAGCTGGAGCGGGGACTGGACCGTCTACTCTGGGATGGGGGGCCTGCGGGTCACCCTGCCGCTCGGCAACTTCGGCCCTTACGTCGAGGCCGCCCTGGGCTATGGGCATGTGGGTGGACCTCTGGGGTACTCCGCCGGCGGCCTCGCGGTCCGGGGCGGCGCCGGCTTCATCCTCTTCTTCAGCCCCCAGTTCGCTCTCGGCCTCGGCGTGACGTACGACACCATCATCGACACGCCGTACAAGAGCTGGGGCATCGCCCCCGTCATTCTGCTGGCCTTCTAGTCCCCCGGTTCACGTTGCCGGTCGACGTTTCCACAACGTTCGTCGCCGGACGCTGGTAGTCTGCGCGATCTTTGGTGGGCCGCTCTGTCGGTCCGTCCTCCCTTTCACTCGAGTTGTACCTGGAGCTTTCATGACGACTGCCCTGCAGCCCTCCGCGGCCGCCCCTTCCATCGACCTCGCCGTCCCCAGCGGGAGGAAGCTCCCGATGGCCACCTTCGTGGAGCAGTACGTCCGGGGGGAGATCCAGGTCAGCGGAGATCTGCAGGCCTTCTTCCGTCGCAAAGAGGAGTTCCTCAACTACCGGCTCACCTGGGAACAGCTGAAATTCCTGGTCGGCGGGTTCATCCCCTCGGTGCTCGTCCACACGCGCGCCGCGGACCGGAAGACGGTCACCGGTCACTATGACCGGGGGAACGACTTCTTCAACGCCTTCCTCGGCGACATCATGATCTACACCTCGGCGTTCTTCGAGAACCCGAGCGATACGCTGGAGGACGCGCAGCGCCGGAAGCTCGAGGTGGTGGCGCAGAAGATCCAGCTCAAGCCCGGTGAGCGGCTGCTCGACATCGGCTGCGGCTGGGGAACCCTCGTGGCGCACATGGCCGAGCACCACGGCGCGGACGCCACCGGCGTCACCCTCGCCGCCCGGCAGGCCGAGCACGGCACCGCGCAGATCGCGAAGAAGGGCCTCGAGAGCTCGGCCCGCATCCTGACCATGGACTACCGCGACATCCCCCGCCAGCGGTGGAACAAGATCACCGTGCTGGAGATGGCCGAGCACGTCGGCATCCGGAAGTTCCAGGGGTTCATGCGGCAGTTGAACTCGATGCTGGAGGAGGACGGGATCCTGTTCCTCCAGATCGCCGGACTCCGCCGCAACTGGACGCCCGAGGACTTCACCTGGGGCATGTTCATGTCGAAGTACGTCTTCCCCGGCGCCGATGCGTCGATGCCGCTCAGCTTCGTGTGCAACAACCTCGAGCGCGCCGGCTTCGAGATCCACAGCGTGGAGAACATCGGCATCCACTACTCGCTCACCATCGACCGCTGGTACCGGAACTGGCTCAGCAACCGGGACGCGGTCGTGAGGGGCTACGGTGAGCGCTGGTTCCGGCTGTGGGAGATCTTCCTCGCCTGGTCGACGCTCATCGCCGAGCAGGGCGGGTCCACCGCCTTCCAGCTCGTCTGCAACAAGAACCGTGCGGCCTTCGAGCGGAAGCGCTGGATCGGCGAGCGCGGACGCCTCGTCGACTTCCGGAAGAGCTAGCCGGTCGCCCGCGCGGGCCCTCGGTTCAGCGGCCGGGACGTTTCGGTCCCGGCCGAAGCATCTGGCTCGCCCAGGCGCTAGCCTCCAGGCCATGGATGACCTGCGCCCCGCGAGCCGGCTGGACATCGCCGCTGCCGCCGCTCTCCTCTCGGAGCCGGCCCGCGTCTCGATCGTTTCCTCGCTCATGGACGGACAGGCGCGGCCGGCCACCGAGCTGGCCCGCATCGCCGGGGTCTCGGCGTCCACCGGCAGCGAGCACCTGGCGCTGCTGACCCGCGGCGGCCTCCTCCGCGTCGAGCAGCACGGGCGCCACCGGTACCACCGCCTGGCGAGCGACGCCGTGGCCCGGGCCTTCGAGAGCCTGACGCTGCTCACCCAGCGGCCGGTGCGTCGCGAGGCGGAGGACCCCGACGACGCCGCCTTCCGCCGCGCGCGGACCTGCTACCGGCATCTTGCAGGCAGGCTGGGGGTCGGCCTGGTCGATGCGCTGCTGGAACGCCGGTTCGTTCGCCACGAGGGAACGCGCTACCTCCTCACGCCTGCGGGCCGGCGAACCTCCGTTGCCATCGGGCTGCTCGAGGACGATGACCTCGAGGGCCGCGCCTGCCTCGACTGGACGGAGCGCCGGGACCACCTCGCCGGCCCGCTCGGCGTCAGCCTCACGAAGGGCCTGTTCGAGCTCGGCTGGGCTCGCAGGAAGCCGGGGACGCGAGCGCTGCGAATCACCGTGGAGGGCGCGAAGGGGCTCCGCGACAACTTCGGGTTCGGGGTCGAGGCGGGCTGACGGTCAGCGCGTCGGGGCAGCCTGCATCGCCGCCTCGATCCGCTCCGGATCGGCGGGGAATCCTTCCGTGAGCCGCTCGCAGCCGGTCTGGGTGACCAGGTAGGTGTCCTCGATCCGGACCCCGGCAGTCGGCCCGTAGTCGCCTGGCTCGAGGGTGATGACCATCCCTGGCTGGAGCGGACCTCCGGTCCGGACGTCGTGGACGAAGAGCCCCACCGTGTGCCCCAGGGCATGGCCCATCGAGTCCCGCCCCAGCTCACGCCGGAGCACCTCGCGCGCGATCTCCTCCAGTGACCGGGGTCCACCATCGCGGCGGCGGCCGTCGGGACGTCGGCCAAGAAGGACTCCGGCCCGGCAGGCCGCCTCGGCTGCGCGCTGCGCTTCGAGCACCCCCTCGTAGACCGGACGGAGCGTGGGCGAGAACGTACCTCCCACCGGGAGGGTTCGGGTGAAGTCGCTCACGTAGCCGTCCACGCGGCACCCGATGTCGATGACCACCCCGCTGCCGTTGACCAGCTTCCCTCGATTTCCCGAACCGTGCCCCGTTCCCACCGAGCCGCCGGAGGCCACGATCGGCGGGAACGAGCCTCGCTCGCAGCCTCTGCGTGCCATTGCCTCCTCGAGCTGACGAGCCAGCTCCGCCTCCGGCAGGCCGTCCCGAGCGCGGGGCGCCACCTCCGCGAGCGCCAACGCCGTGGCCCTGGCGGCGGCCCGGAGGCGCTCCAGCGCCGGTGGATCGGGCACGCGCCGAAAGCGGGAGATCGCCGAGTGAAGCGAGAACGCGCCCTGCAGAGTCGTCCCCGGCAGCTTGCGCAGCCCCCGGACCTCCGCCCCGAGGAAACGAGCGTCGAGGGTCTCCACCCGCGGATAGAGGTCGTGACCAGCGACGTCCCCCCAGAAAATGGCCTCGGATGGCAAGGGCCAGATCAGCCCTCCGTGTGGGGCCGCGTCGTGGAGCCGCGCCCGCCGCTCGGCAAACGGCAGAGCTCCAAGAGGATGGGAGCCCTCGACTGGCGGGGTCGGCGGAAGCTCCGGCACGAACGCCGGGAGCACGAGCACCGCGGCCGCGGCGATCGCGCCGGGGACGAGACCGGAGCGGAACACCTCGCCCTCGGGACGCAGACTGCGGCGAGGCTCCTGCCATCGTCGCCGATGCCGTTCCTGGAGCCCGAAGAGCACCAGCGAGGTGAGCAGCACCCACCCCTGCGCGAGGTCGAGGCCCCGGACCACCAGCCACCCTCCGAGGAGCGCGCAGTTCGCGGCCAGGAGACGCCGGGGACGTCGCCAGGCCAGGAGCACGGCTCCCAGCAGAGCCAGGACGACCATCGGAATGCGGAATGCCTGCGAGGTCAGCGGCTCGAGGATCGCCCCGACCATC
>DASXGF010000196.1:0-11367 GCA_036489275.1 Myxococcaceae bacterium
TGCTCGTGGAAGACGGCTCCCGCGGCGTGCTTGCGGCGCTCGGCCCTCGTCACCTGACCGCTCGGCGCGAGCCGGTACTCCACTTCGCTCAGGGTGCCCTCGAGCACACAGGTGACCCCGAAGCTCTCGCCATGTCCGTGGGTCGCGGTGCGCTGGCCCGGTAGCCAGCCGGCGACCATGACCTCCAGCCCCGCGGTGCGATGGATCAGGGTGCGGGTGTAGCCGCGGTCGCTGAACCGCGTCCGGGAGATGAGCGCCCGGAGCTCGAGCCCGGCCGGCCACCCGGCGGCGAGCGCACGGAGCTCCTCCGGCCTCGGGTGGGCCGTCAGCGAGCTTCCGAGGAGCGCGTGGAGTTCGTGCAGCGACATGACCCGCGACGACCGTGGGATGGAAGGCGCGCCGAGGGAAGCATGGTTCCGGTAGGGTCGTCCACCGCATGACGGACGGCGTGGTCATCGTGGGTGGCGGTGCGAGCGGAACGCTCACCGCGGTGTCGCTCGCCCGGTTCCCCGAGCTCGGGCCGATCACCGTCGTGGACGCGGCCGGCGCCTTCGCCCGCGGCGTCGCCTACTCCACCGAGGAGCCGGTCCATCTGCTCAACGTGCCCGCCGCGAGGATGAGCGCGATCCCGGAGCAGCCCTCGCAGCTCCTCACCTGGCTCTCCGGCCGGGGAGAGGCCCCGGACCCGGAGGCGTTCATCCAGCGCCGCCTCTACGGCGCCTACCTCGGCGAGCTGCTGCAGGGCGCGGGTGCGCAGATTCAGCGCCGGATGGACCGCGCCATCGCGCTCCTCCCCGACGGCGAAGGGGTGCGCGTCGAGCTCGCGAGCGGCGCCGCGCTCACCGCCCGCGGCGTGGTGCTCGCGATGGGGAACTTCCCGCCCGAGCTCCCGCCCGGATGGACGGCCCTCCCTGCCCGCCTCGCCTGGCGCACGCCGTGGGCCTCGCGCGGAGACTGGCCGGCCCCCGAGGCGGACGTGCTGCTGGTCGGCGCGGGGCTCACCGCGGTGGACGTGGCGCTCTCGCTCGACGCCCGCGGGCACCGGGGTCGCATCCATCTGCTGTCCCGGCGGGGCCTCGTCCCGGCCACCCACCCGCACCAGATGAGCGCGATCCTGCCCCTCGGCGCACGGCCGGCCCGGCTGCGCGGGCTCCTGCGGATGTTCCGCGAGGCGAGCGGACGCCACGACTTCCGCGCGGTCCTGGACACGCTCCGCCCCGAGCTTGGCGCGCTCTGGCGCGGGCTCACTCCCGTCGAGCAGCGGCGCTTCCTCCGGCACCTCCGCACCTGGTTCGACACCGTCCGCCACCGGGTCGCGCCCGCGGTGGGAGCGCGCATCGCGGCGCTCGAGGCCGAGGGCCGGCTCGTCCGACACGCCGGCCGTGTGGTCTCCCTGTCGGAGCAGGAGGGGAGGGTCGCCCTGCGCTACCGGCCGCGCGGCGCCCGGACGCTGGCCGTGCTCTCGGTGGACGTCGCCATTCCCACCACGGGTCCGGCGATGGACGTGCGCGCCCTCGACGATCGTCTCGTCCGCGCCCTGCTTGCCGCGGGGCAGGCCCGTCCCGGACCGCACGGGCTCGGGTTCGCCACCGCCGCGGACGGCTCGGTGCTCGGCACGATGCAGGACCGCCTCTGGACGCTGGGCGGGCTGCGGCGGGGAGACCTCTGGGAGTCGACGGCAATTCCGGAGATCAGCGTCCAGGCGGGCGCGCTCGGCGACGCCGTCGCGACGCGACTCAGGACGGCAGGTGCTGGATGAGGCCCCAGATGAGCGCGGTGCTCAATGCGTCGAAGGCGAGCGCCACGAGAAGCGCCACCAGCGCGACGTCCAGCACGGGAGCAGAAGCACGATTGTCCGACATCACGGCACCTCGACACGCATGCCTTGCTCCCGGTGGTGCAAGTCGGCGTCCAGTGGAGACCCCGAGGAATTCCGGTCAGCTGCCTGCATGCGTCACCACGCCCTGAGGACGTTCTTGCATCCGTTGCATTGCAACGAGTGACAGGAACGGCTCGGTCAGTTCCAACCCGGGACCGGCGGCACAGGTTGCGTTCGGCGTGACGCCGGCCGACGGGCCACACGGAATTGGGTGGCGAGGGCCCGGGGCGATGCGGCATTGGGGGCCGTCGTGCCCTCGCTCCCGAAACGCCTGGTGCCCGTCCTCGCCATCTCGGCCGGGGCCTCGGCCGCGAACCTCTATTACACGCAACCGCTCCTGGTTGATCTCCGCCGGGACTTCGGCGCGGGTCCGGGCGCGGCAGGCTGGGCGCCCACGCTCGCACAGGTGGGCTACGCGCTGGGAATGGCGCTGGTGGTGCCGCTCGGGGACGTCGTGGCCCGCCGCCCGCTCATCTTGCGGCTGACGGCGCTCACCGCGCTGCTCCTCTGCGCGGCCGCACTCTCCCCGACGCTCGCGGTGCTCGCCGGACTGCACCTGCTCATCGGGCTCTGCACCTGCGTGCCGCAGCTCCTCGTGCCGCTGGCCGCGGACCTCGCCCCGCCCGAGCGGCGGGGACACATCATCGGCGTCGTGATGAGCGGCCTGCTGGTGGGCATCCTCCTGTCGCGGACCTTCGCCGGCTTCGTGGGCGAGGCCGCGGGATGGCGCGCGGTCTTCTGGGCCGGGGCCGCCGTGAACGTCGTGGTGTGGCTGCTCTTGCTCACGACCCTCCCGGTCGAGGCGCCGCGCCCGTCCGTTCCGTACGGGGCGCTGCTTCGCTCCTGCTTCACGCTCGTCCGCCGCCATTCCGACCTGAGGCTGCACGCCGCGCTCGGCGGGCTCGCCTTCGCCGCGTTCTGCACCTTCTGGGTGACACTGGTCCTGCACCTCTCCACGCTCCCCGGTGGGTACGGCGCGCGCACCGCGGGGCTCTACGGGATCGTCGGGGTGGTCGGAGCGATCACCGTGCCGCTGGTCGGACGCTTCGCCGACACGAGCAGCGGCCGGGGCATCAACGTCCTCGGCTGCGCGCTCATCCTCGCGAGCTTCGGGCTGCTCTGGGTGGGCGGCAGCTCGCTGCTGCTCATCGGAGTGGCCGTCGTGCTGCTCGACTTCGGGACCCAGGCCAGCCACATCAACAACCAGGCACGGATCTTCGCGCTCGATCCCCAGGCGAGGAGCCGGGTGAACACCGTCTACATGGTGACCTACTTCACGGGCGGCGCGCTCGGCTCTCTCGCCGGAACCCGGGCCTGGGTGCACGCCGGGTGGACCGGCGTCTGCGCCACGGGTGCGTTCTTCTCCGCACTTGCACTGCTGTTGCTCGGGGCGTGGCGCCTGGGTGAGCCGACAGCCGCGGTGCGGCATACACCCGTCACCTGAGTGTCACACGCCCGGCCAGGCTCCGGCCCCATCTTCCGCCCTTCCCGCCCGCTGGAGGACTGCATGGCCCGTCATCCCCGGCTCGCCATTCCCGTCGGTCCCGAGGATCACGTCCTCGGCAGCACGGAGGCCCCGCTGACGCTGGTCATGTACGGCGACTACACCTGTCCCTATACCCGGCGGGCGTCGGCCTTCGTCACGGTGGCCCGGCGGAAGCTCGGCCGGCGGATGCGCTACACCTTCCGCCACTTCCCGCGCGAGGAGCTGCACCCGGAGGCGAGCCTCCTCGCGGAGGCGGCGCATGCGGCGGCCGAGCAGGGGAAGTTCTGGGAGATGCACGAGGCGCTCCTGGCGGAGGAGCCGGTGGACCCCGCGGCCCTCGCGGCGCAGCTCGGCCTCGACCTCGAGCGCTTCGCGACCGAGCTGCAGGCACGCACCCACCGCGCGCACGTGAGCCACGAGGTCGACGGCGGCATCCGCAGCGGCGTGACCGGGACCCCGACGCTGTTCATCAACGGCAAGCGTCACGTGGGCACCTGGGAAGGCAGCTCGCTGCTCCGCGCCCTCGGCGGGGCGCCGGCGATGGCCCGCTCGGCCCACCTCTGAGCGACCCGCAGCCGGCTCCGCCGTGACGTCGCGGGAGCGTTCGCCTCTGCTCCCCGGAGGCGCCCGCGCCGGTGATATCCCTCTGACCGGGAGGGCACTCCGATGGGTCGACTGGACGGGAAGGTGGCGGTGGTGACCGGCGGAGGCTCGGGCCTCGGCCGGGCCATCGCGACGCGCTACGTGGCCGAGGGCGCGCGGGTGCTCGTCACCGACGTGAACCTGCCTGGCTGCGAGGAGACCCTCGCCGCGATCCCCGGGCCCGACCGGACGCGTGCGGCGGCCCGCCGGGTCGACGTCGCACGCGAGGCGGAGGTGGAGGCGGCGGTGGCCGACGCGGTCCAGCGCTGGGGCCGGCTCGACGTGATGGTGGCCAACGCGGGCATCGGTGCGCCCGGATTCCTCGCCGACCTGCCGCTCGAGGAGTGGCAGCGGGTGCTGGACGTGAACCTCACCGGAGTCTTCCTCTGCGCCCGCCACGCGGTCCGGGTGATGCGGGAGACGGACCGAGGCGGGAGCATCGTGGTGATGTCCAGCGTGGCCGGGCTGCACGGCACCCCGATGCTCGGCGCCTACGGTCCGACCAAGGCGGCAGTGTTGCAGCTGGTGCAGACGCTCGCCCTCGAGGGCGCGCCGAGCCGGATCCGGGCCAACGCGCTGTGTCCGGTGTGGACCGAGTCGCCCATGGTCGACGCCTTCGTGGAGGCCCTGGGGCTCACGCACGAGCAGGGAGTGAAGGTGCTGAGCCGGGACATCCCGCTCGGGCGGCTGGGGAAGCCGGACGACGTGGCATGGGCGGCGGTCTACCTCGCCTCGGACGAGTCGGCGTTCGTGACCGGAGTGGCCTTGCCCATCGACGGAGGGCACATGGCGGGGCGCCTGCCGTAGTAAGCAGGTGGGTCATGCCAAGGCTCGCGCCGTCGCTCGCCCTGCTCACCCTCTTTGCCTGCGCCCACGGCTCCGGGCTCTCCCGTGAGGAGGCCCAGGGGCGCTTCTCCAAGCTCGTCACCGACTACTTCGACGAGTCCTTCTCCTTCGAGCCCACCACCGGAACGGTCAACGGCTTCCACCAGTACGACCCCAAGCTCGAGGACTTCAGCGCGCCGCGGGTGGCCACGCACGTCAAGAAGCTGCAGGACATGCTCGACCGGGCGGTGGCGCTGTGGACCGAGCGAGTGGCGCTCCCCTACGACGACCTCATCGACCTCGAGGCGCTGGAATCGCACATCCGGGCGGACCTCCTCGAGTGGGAGAAGATGGGGTTCCGGCTGCAGAACCCGATGACCTACTCCCGCATCCCGGGCGAGGGCATCGACGCGCTGCTGAAGCGGGACTACGCGCCGGCGGCGGAGCGGCTCAAGTCCGTCACCGCGCGGCTCCGGGCGGTCCCCGGCGTGTACGCGGCGGGGAAGGCGAACGTGAAGACGCCGCCGAACGAGTGGACCGACCTGGCGCTCCGGATGGCGAACGGCTCGCTGGGCTTCTTCCAGGACTCGGTCAGCGCCTGGGCGAAGGACGCCGCGGGTGGCGACATGCTGGCGCTGGCCGACTTCAACCGGGCCAACACCACCGCCTTCGCCGCGACGCAGGACTGGATCCACCATCTGGAGAAGGAGCTGAAGCCGCGGAGCACCGGGAGCTGGGCCATCGGGCCGGCCTTCTTCTCCGAGAAGCTCCAGACCGAGGAGATGATCTCCGAGCCGCTCGACGCGCTGCTGGCCAAGGGCGAGGCGCAGCTGAAGGCCGACCACGAGGCCGCGGTGCAGACCGCGGAGCTCATCGACCGGCGGAAGACCGCCAACCAGGTGATGGAGTCCATCCAGTCGGATCACCCGACCGCGAAGGACCTCATCCCCGCCGTTCGCCGCTCGCTCGAGGGCGTGCGGCAGTTCGTGGTCTCGAAGAACCTGGCCTCCTTCCCCTCCGAGGTCCGGCCGAAGGTCGAGCCCACGCCGCCGTACGCGCGGAACGGCTCGTTCGCCTCGCTCGACGCGCCGGGGCCCTACGAGACCAAGGCCACGGAGTCCTTCTATTACGTCACGCCGCCCGAGGATTCCTGGAGCCCGGCCCAGGTCGAGGAGCACCTGCGCGCCTTCTCCACGCCGATCCTGGCAATGACCGACGTGCACGAGGCCTACCCCGGCCACTTCCTCCAGGCGCTCTGGATGCCGAAGGTGGCGACGAAGATCCGCAAGCTCCTCGCGGCGGGCAGCAACGTCGAGGGCTGGGCGCACTACACGGAGCAGATGGTGGTGGAGGAAGGCTTCGCCGATACCGACCCGCGCATCCGGCTGGCGCAGCTGGAGGAGGCGCTCCTGCGCGACTGCCGCTTCGTCGTCGGGATCCAGCTGCACACCACGACCCTGACCGTGGAGCAGGGCGCGGAGCGCTTCGTCAAGGAGTGCTTCCAGACGCCGGCCAACGCCTACGAGGAGGCCCGGCGAGGGACCTACGACCCCACCTACCTCGTCTACACGTACGGCAAGCTGCAGATCTACGACCTGCGGCGCGAGTACCTGAGCCAGAAGGGCGGAACGCTGCGCGAGTTCCACGACGCCTTCCTGGCGCAGGGTGTGCTGCCGATCCGGCTGGTGCGGAAGCTCCTCTTCGAGCAGAGGTGAGACATGCCTTCCCCGTCTTCCGTCCGGTTCGCCCTCTGGCTGCTGCAGGCGCTGCCCACCGCCTTCCTGGCGACCCTCTTTCTCCAGTCGGGCATCGACAAGGTGATCGACTTCCGCGGCAACCAGGGCTACCTGACCCAGCACTTCGGGAACAGCCCGCTCCGCGGAGTGGTGACGCCGATGCTGGTGACGCTCACCATCGTCGAGGTGTCGGCCGGGGTGCTCTGCGGCGTCGGCCTGGTCGAGCTGGTGGTGCTGGGCGTCGCGCGCATCGCCTTCTGGGGCATCGCCGTCGCGGCGACCGCCTTCCTCGCGCTGTTCTTCGGACAGCGCATCGCCAAGGACTACACCGGCGCGGCGGTGCTCCCGGCGTACTTCCTCGTCGCGCTGGCGGGTCTGTGGTTCACCCGTCCGCTGCACTGATGAGGGGTCTGCGGCTCCGGGTGCTCCCGGGACGTCTGGCGGTGGCCCGGCTGCCGGGGACGGCCGCCCTGCCCGGGTGGGCCGACGGTCCGGGGCTGGTGTCCATCACCCGCCGGGAGGGCGAGCTGAGCATCGTCTGCGCGGAGGCAAGGGTCCCCGCGGAGGTCCGGGCCGAGCGCGGGTGGCGGGCGGTGGAGGTGGAGGGCCCGCTCGACTTCCAGGAACTGGGCGTGATGCACGGCCTCACCGGGCCGCTCGCCGGGGCGGGGGTCTCGGTGCTGGCCATCTCCACCTACGACACCGACGTGCTGGTCGTCCGGGAGGAGACACTGGCCCGGGCGGTCGAGGCCCTCCGGGCGGCAGGGTACGCGGTCGACGAGGCATCCCCCGCTTGACGGGCGCGGCCCCTCGCCCCGACCTTCTTCTTCCGGGACGATGAGGACCCTCTTCCTTCCACACGCCGAGGTGGTTCAGCGGCTGGACGCCCTGTCGCTGCTCGCGCCGATGCGCGACGGCTTCATCGCGCACTCCCGCGGGCACACCCCGCCGGGGCTGGTCCGCGCGACGCTCCTCCCGGGCCAGGGCATCGCCCGGGTGACGGGCGTGGGGCTGGTGCCGGACCTGCCTGCGTACTCGGTGTCCAGCGCGACGACATCCGAGCGCGGAGGGGACCACGCGACGCTCCTGCTGCACGATCTGGAGACGGGGAAGGTGCTGGCGTGCATGGAGGCGGTGCACCTCCGGGCGGTGGCGCTCGCGCTGGGAATCGCCATCGCCGCGGACGTGCTGGCCAGGCCCGAGGCCGCGCGGGTGGCGGTGGTGGGCACCAGCGACGGAACGTTGCGCCTGTTGAAGATGCTCCGGCTGGTGCGGTCGCTGAAGCAGATCCGGGTGCTCGAGCCGCGGGCACAGGTGGCCGAGGAGGTGGCCGGGCGCGCCTACCGCGAGCTGGCGCTTCCGGTCCGGGTCTCGCGGGACGTGGGAGATGCGCTGCAGGACGCCGAGCTGGTGCTGGTCACCGCCGGGGCGCCCGGGGCGGCGCCGCTGGAGGCGGTGCCCGACGGCTGCCATGTGGCCGTGGTGGACCCTGCGCTCCGGGATGCGTTGCACGCGGCGCGGCTCCTGTCGCCGTCCTTGCGCCGGCGGGCACGGGTGGTGGTGGACGATCGGAGCATCGCCCGGGAGGCGGGCTGGGCGGACGAGGAGATCGATGCCGAGCTCGGCGAGGTGCTCTCGGCACCGCCGCCGAGAGGCCCGGACGAGGTGACGGTGCACGCGACGGTGGGGCTCCCGTTCCAGGAGCTGCTGGCGGCGTGGCAGGTGTTCGACAGCGCGCGAGAGGATCCGGAGCTGCCGAGGCTCGAGCTGACGCGGAAGCGGTCGCGCTGAGGACGCTGAGCCGCGGACTCGGCAGAGCGTTGCCTGGGGACGCTGAGCCCGGAGCGTCGGCGGGGCGTTGCCCGTCGAGTACGCCGAGCCACGGAGCCGGCCGAGCGTTGCCCGTGAAGCACGTTGAGCCGCGGAGCGCAGAGCCTTGCCCATGGAGGACGCGGAAAGAGCGAGATCGGCGGCATCATCATGCCCACCGGCCTGCGCGACCTCGAGCGCTCCGATCGGCAGAGCCCTCGGCGAGGGGCCCGCTCGCCAGGGCGAGGTGCTCCCGTTCGAGAGCTAGTCGCGGAGTCGCAGGGTCTTCGGAGCGCCGGCGGCCGAGCTGGGGAAAACGGCGCGCCACGGACCGCCGCGCCGTCGCCCTCCACCGATGGCCTCCGCCTATTCTGGTATGCCCTGAAGCGCGTCAACTGGTCGTGTGACCAGTCCAGTTCTCCGGCAGCTTCGGGGCATGACGACCGCGCACCGCACCGCCCCGGGTCTCCTCTTCCTTCTCCTCCTGCTGCTCGCGCCGTCCGCGCCGGCCGCCGAGCCACCCCGCGACGGGCAGCACGACTTCGACTTCGCGCACGGCCGCTGGAAGATCCGCATCCGCAAGCTCAAGGCACCGCTGAAGGGCTCGAACGAGTGGATCGAGATGAACGGGGCCGCGGTCTGCCGCCCGTTCTGGAACGGGGCCGGGAACCTCGACGAGCTCGAGCTCGACAGGCCGGACGGGAAGGTCGAGGCGATCACCCTGCGGATGTACTCGGCGACCGCACGGCAATGGTCGCTGAACTGGTCCACCCGGAAGGGCGCCTCGTTCGGCGTCCCCACCGTCGGTGAGTTCCGGAACGGCCGCGGCGAGTTCTATGACCAGGAGGTCTGGGAGGGTCGGACCATCTTCGTCCGCTACGTCTGGTCCAGCATCACGAAGACCTCCGCGCACTTCGAGCAGGCCTTCTCCGACGACGGCGGGAAGACCTGGGAGGTGAACTGGATCAGCGACCAGACGCGGGCCGAGTGAGCGTCGGACCCTCCATGCCCCAGAAGCGCGACCCGGGCCGCTCCCTCAACCGGCGACGACCTTGAGCTCCCGCGCCGGCGGCAGTACCGGGGCCTCCTCCTGGCGCTCCCATCCCACTGCGAACCGCACCGCCCGCTCGACCACGCCGGGATCCACGAGCACCTTCCGGTGCCCGAGTCCCTCGGTGGCAAGCAGCTCCGCCGCCGGCCACGCCCGCTGGAGCGACTGCGCCGAGAGGAAGGGGACCTCGCGGTCGCCCCGGTCGTGCACGATCAACGCCGGCAGCTCGAGGCGAGGAGCCACCGTCCCGAGATCCACCGTCTCCAGCCCGGCGCGGTCCAGGAGCCTCCGCAGCGTCCGCCGCATGGCGGCGAACGTCGAGCCCGAGAGGCCGAGGACCTGGCTGAACCGCTGGAGGTAAGGCTCGACCGAGATGGGTCCGGAGATCAGCACCGCGCGCTGGAGCGGGGCCCCGCGGGCCGCGGCCAGCACCGTGGCCGGCACGCCGAAGGAGTGGGCGATCACCGCCTCGATGGACGGCTCCCGCCGCAGCGCGGCCTCGACCGCCTGGACCGCCTCGGTGAGATCCGAGCGTCGCCCTGAGGAGCGCCCGTGCGCCGGCAGGTCGATGGCCACCACCCGGCGACCCGCGTCCCGCAGCGGAGCGACGAACCGCGACAGGTCACCGGAGGTGCCGTTCCAGCCGTGGACCAGGAGCACGGTCGGCCCCCCGCCCGCCCAGACGTAGCTGGCGATGCGGTGGTGGCCGGCGTGGAAGTGCTCCACGGCGTCCGGCGGCGGGGTGAAGCGCGGCCGCCGGCGGGGACCGGCGAGACGGAACAGCTGGAAGGCGATCGACGCGGCGGCCACGGGCGAGACCGCCCCGATTCCCCGCAGCACCCCAGACATCAGACGAACGTTCGTGCTATTCTCGGCCATGACAGCGTCTCCTCTGCGACGTGCGGTGCGACAGTGAAGGTCAGTGCGCGGGCAAGGCCTGCGCGAGGAGCTGCTCGAAGGACCGGCGCGCGAGGGCGTCGGCGTTGCGCTGGCGCATGAGGCGCCACGCGTGGTGGAAGCCGAGCATCAGGCCGTGGAGCTGGAAGGCGAGCAGGTCGCAGTCCAGGTCCTTGCGGAGCAGCCCCGACTCGACGCCCAGCCGGGCCGATCGGGACAGCACGTCGAGGAGGCGCTTCTCTTCCTCGACGAGGAACTCACGGACCGGGCCGGGCTGGTCGTCCAGCTCGAACGACGCTCCGGCGAAGATGCACCCTCCGGGGGCATCGGGGTCGGAGGCCCACTTCAGCCAGCGCTCGAACAGGGAACGGAGGCGAGGGGCGCCGCGCGGCTCCTTCAGCGAGGGGCGGATCACCCGCTCCGCGAAGTCCGCGGCCGACGCGCGGAGCACCTCGAGCTGGAGGTCCTCCTTGCTCCCGAAGTGGGCGAACAGGCCGCTCTTCGACATCCCGAGCTGGGCGGCGAGCTCGCCGATGCTCAGCCCGCCGAGGCCGTCCCGGCTGGCCACCCCGGAGGCGTGCCGGAGGATGCGCGCCCGGGTCTCGTCGCCCTTGCTCATGGCACACTACATACGAACGGTCGTTCTTTTTGTCAACTCCCGGTGCCCCGGGGACCTGACAGAGGGGTCTTCGGGCGCTCGAGCACGTTCCGGAGCACGTAGGCCAGCTCCTCGATCCGGAAGGGCTTGTCGACGATCTCCCGGATCCCCGCGGCCTTCGCCATCGAGCTGGGGACCGACCAGCGGTTCCCCGTCGACAGCACGACGGGTAATTGCGGCCGGAGCTGCGCCACGCGTGCAGCCAGCTCCACCCCGTCCATGCGCGGCATCTGGAGGTCGGTGAGGAGCAGGTCGAAGTCCTCCGGATCCTCGGCCACCAGCTCCAGGGCCTCCTCCGGGTCGCTCACCGAGGTCACCACGTAGCCGATCCGCCGCAGCTGCTCGCTCACCACCCGCGCGATGACCGGCTCGTCGTCCACCAGG
>DASXGF010000215.1:0-13176 GCA_036489275.1 Myxococcaceae bacterium
AGGGATCTGGCCAGGGCAGCATCGAGGCTCGCGGCCTGGTCGGGGAAGATGGCCACCAGGACGCCATGCGCGGCGGTGGCCGCCGCCGCCTCGGGAGCAGCGCTCCGGTCTGCCTTGTCCTGCGCGATCGCCGTGTAGGGGACGTACTTTCGCTCGAGCCCATTGACCGCATCGAACACGGCGACGTGCACCATCGCCATCGTCCGGGTCTGCATGAAGGCAGCCTGCTTCGCCCCGACCCCCAGCTGGATGCCGGTATCGGTCCAATCGCTCAGGACGTCCGCTCGAGCGGCACCCAGGACGAGCAACGAGAGCAACGCTCCCTGCCAGATGCGTCTCATCAGAAGGCCCTCCCCTTCGAGGCGACACAGGGCTCAGTGCCACGACAGGCGGTCCAGGATCACCCGAGCTGCAGCAGGTCGCGGGCCTGCTGGGGCGTGGCGATCTCCCGGCCCTGGGCCCGGGCGCGCCTCGCCGCCTCGGCGACCAGCTCCCAGTTGCCCTTCGCCAGCACACCCTTGCTCACGTAGACGTTGTCCTCGAGCCCCACCCGGCCGTTGCCGCCCCTGGCCGCGCCGAGCTCGGCCATCGGGAGCTGGTGCCGCCCCACCCCGGCCACCGTCCAGGTGCTGCCCGCCGGCAGCGAGCCGATCATGAAGTCCAGCGCGCGCTCCGACGCCCCGAGCGCCCCCGGCACGCCGAGCACGAAGTCGTAGTGGGCCGGGAGGTTCACCAGCCCCTCCTTCGCCAGCCACTCGGCCTGCTCGATCATCCCGGTGTCGAAGCACTCGATCTCCGGGCGGATGCCGAGCGCGCGGATCCGCCGCGCGATCTCCTTCACCAGCGGCCGGGGATTGCTGAACACGTCGTCGCCGAAGTTCACCGTCCCGGTGGTGAGCGTCGCCATGTCCGGCCGGTCGGCGCCGGTCAGGGTCAGCGGCCCGCACCGCTCGTCGGCGGTCATCCCCACCGCGCCGCCGGTGGAGGTCTGGATGAGCACGTCGCAACGCGCGCGGATGGCGCGGATCGCGGCCCGGAAGAGCTCCGCGTCCTGGGATGGCTTGCCGTCGGGGGTGCGGACGTGGAGGTGCACCATCGCCACGCCGGCCTCGCGGCACCTCGCGGCATCCTCGGCGATCTCCTCGGCGGTGATGGGCAGGTACGGGGTCTGCTGGCGGGTCGTCTCGGCGCCGACCATCGCCGCGGTGATGACGTACGGAGGCGCGCTCATCGCTTCCCTCGCTGCTTGTCGAGCGGGACGACGCAGGTCCCCGTCGCCCGGCAGACCACCACCGGCTTCGGGAGGACCTCTGCGGCAGAGGCGCACACGTCCGGCATCGGGCGGATGACCTTCCGCGCCTCGAAGCGCATCTTCCGGCTGGTGCGCCCGACCTCGGTGATCTCCCCTTCCGCCTCGATGAAGTCGCCGGCGAAGACCGGGGCGAGGAACTCGACCGAGTCGTAGGCCCGGAACAGCCCCTCGTCGCCGTCATGGAGAATGCACAGCTCGGTGGCCACGTCACCGAACAGGGCGAGCATCCGCGCGCCGTCCACCAGGTTCCCGCCGTAGTGGGCGTCGTGGCTGGACATCCGCAGCCGGAGCATCGAACGCACGCTCATCCCGGCTCTCCTTCGAAGTGCAGATCCTCAGGCTCCTTGCCCATCTTCTTCAAGAGCGCGTGGACGATGTAGTTCGCCACGTCGGACGGCTTGGTCCCCGGGCCGAAGCCAGCGTCGAACCCGAGCTCCATCGCGAGCTTGTGGTCCACCCGGGGGCCGCCGAGCAGGAGGATGGTCTTCCCCTTCATCCCGTGGGCCTTCGCCACCTCGATGAACTGGCGGCTGTTGTCCTTGTGCACGTCCCGCTGGGTCACCACCTGGGAAACGAGGATCGCGTCGGCCTTCTTCTCCTCGGCGCGGCGGATCAGCTCCTCGTTCGGCACCTGGCTGCCGAGGTTGTAGGCCTCGAACCAGGGGTAGCGCTCGAGCCCGTAGTCGCCCGAGTAGCCCTTCATGTTCAGGATGGCGTCGATGCCCACGGTGTGGGTGTCGCTGCCGGTGCAGGCGCCGAGCACGACCACCCGCCGGGAGACGCGGTCCTCGATGAGCTTGTTCAGGTCGCTGAACCCCAGCTTCTTGAAGATGATCTCCGGGACATCGATCTCCGCGTAGTCCAGCGACACGTCCGCGCGCGCGTAGACGACGAAGAAGGTGTAGTTGTCCGCCGCCGGCTCGGCCGCGGCGACCTTCACGTCCAGCAGCCCCAGGCGGGTGCAGAACAGACGAGCTGCCTCCTTCGCCTTGTCCGAGAGAGGCACGGGCAAGGTGAACGAGATCTGGATGACGCCATCGTCGCGGCGGTCTCCGTACGCCCGGATGAGGTTCGACTCGCCGGCCATCAGCGCCCCTCCAGGATGTCGAGGAAGGGGTTGAAGTAGTCGGGCGACTTCTCCAGCACGCCGTCCAGGCCCTTGCCGCCGGTCTCGGTCCGCTTCACGTCGCCGAAGCGGCCCTGGCCGATGGCGGCGATCAGGCCGTCCTGCCGGCACTCCTCGAGCAGCTCCATCGCCTTGCCGAAGACGAACCGCGCCCGGTTGGCGATCTTCCCGTCCTCGCGGACCACGAACTCCTCGTCGATGCCCCGGGCGGCCCGGTGGATGTACCCCGCCGCCTTGAGGGCAACGTAACGGTCGCCCAGGAGCGGGGTGTGCATCGCCTCGGTCATCATCCCCAGCAGCTGGATGCCCTGACGCGTCCAGATGGCCACCAGGTCGGACATCACGTCGTAGGCGTGGCTGAAGAAGATGTCCGTCTCCTTGTGTTTCGTGGGCGGCATGTACTTCAGCGGCGCCTCCGGGAAGCAGCGGCGGATGAGCATCGCCTGGCTCAGCTCGAGGAGCAGCGTCTCGGGCCGGTGGGGGTCGATCTCGTAGCTGTGGCCGAGGCCCAGCTGCCAGTCTTTCAGCCCGGCGCGCTTGGCGAACGCCTCGTTGATGAACTGGCTGGCGATGACGGTATGCGCGGCGTCGTAGGCGTCCGCAGTGGTGATGTAGTTGTCCTCGCCTGTGTTGATGATGATGCCGGCGAGCGCGCAGATGCGGCGGCTGAAGTACTGGTCGATGAACGTCCGACGCATGTTGATGTCGCGGAACAGGATTCCGTACATCGCGTCGTTGAGGAGCATGTCCAGCTTCTCCCAGGCGGCGGCGAAGGCGATCTCCGCCATGCACAGGCCCGAGGAGTAGTTGGTGAGCTGGATGTAGCGCTTCAGGCGGCGGGACTCCTCGTCCAGCGCCTCCCGCATGATCCGGAAGTTCTCCTGGGTGGCGTAGGTGCCCCCGTAGCCCTCGGTGGTGGCGCCGTGCGGGACGTAGTCGAGGAGGGACTGCGCCGTGCTCCGGATGACGGCGATGATGTCCGCGCCGGCCTGGGCGGCGGCCCGGGCCTGGTCCACGTCGTCGTAGATGTTGCCGGTGGCGACGATGACGTAGCGGTGCGGGGCGGGCGACATCGGGAACTCGCTCCGGAGCGTGTCCCGCTCGTCGATGCGCCGGCGGAGCTCGTCCACCGCGGCCTCGGCCTCGTGGCGGACCTCGTCGCGGAGGTTGCCCTCCATCTCCGCGGAGAGCGGGGCGAGCTTGCCGGCCGGCAGCGCCGCGATGCGCTCCACCGCATCGAGGGGGCTGGCGGCGCCGAGCTGGAGCGCCCGGCCGTACCAGTAGGCCGCGCCGCGGTTGAGGACCCCGGCCGCCTTGAGCCGGTCAGTCATCAGATTCGTGAGGGGAACCCCGCCGGGACCGGCATCGGACATCCCGAACAGGCGCAGGACGGTGCGCTCCACCGAGATGGTGGTGTGCCGGCGGATCAGATCGAAGACCGGCTCGATGACCTGGGACGCGATGCCGCGGGCCTGCGCGACCCGGGCATCGTCGACGAAGGGTCCTGGCATGACCCAGGACGCGTAACCCACCCGGTGGACCTTGGACAACCCCGGACCTACCCGGTCCCACCCCCCGGGGGAGGCTCCGGCTCGACACCCTGTGTCGAAGGGCGGTCGCGGCGACCCCGGGGTGGTTTGCTTGTTAGGTCCGGCGACGGCGGGAGACTGCAGAGGCATGGATCTCGAGGAGTGCCTCCGGGTGCACGGTCCAGCGCTGTGGCGGGTCATCGCCAGCTACGCGCCGGCCGGGGCCGAGCGGGATGACCTCGCGCAGGAGGTGACGCTCGCGGTGTGGAGGGCCCTGCCCCGCTTCCGCGGCGAGAGCTCACCGAGGACCTTCCTCCTGCGCATCGCGCACAACCGGTGCCTCTCCCATGCGTGGCAGCGGGCGCGACGGCCCTCAGGATGCGACGCGGACCTGCCGCATCTGCCAGATCCCCGGCCGGCACTCGACGAGCAGCTGGCGAAGCAGCAGCGCACGGAGCGCTTCCTCGCGCACGTCCGGACGCTGCCCCTCGGTCAGAGACAGGTGCTCACCCTGGCCCTCGAAGGTCTGTCGCATGCGGAGATCGCGGAGGTGGTGGGCATCACTCCGCAGAACGTCGCGGTCCGGCTCGGGCGGGCGCGCGACGCGCTCCGACGTTCGATGCAGCAGGAGGCAGCATGACCAGCTGGGAAACGTGGCAGTCCACCTGGGCTGGAGCGGAGGGGCCGCTCCCCGACGTTCGGTCCCGGGTCGAGCGGGAAGCCCGCCACCACCGGCGGTCCAGAGTCAGCGTCGTGCTGCTGCTCCTCGTCGCCTCGCTCGGAGCGATTCCGGCGTTCGAGGCTCCGGAGGCCGTGGTTCACCTCATCGGCTGGGTGATTCTCGCCTTCTGCGCCGGGATCGGGATCGGCTTCGCCGTCATCCAGCGGCGCGTCGGCCCCCTGAAGCTGGCCACTCCTCGCGAGGCGCTCGCCTTCCTGGAGCAGCGACTGGGGGCCGAGCTTCGCGTCGCCCACCTCACGCGGTGGGTCTACCTGGCGATGATTCTGCTCGGCGGCGTCCTCACCCAGCTGCTCTACGTCGAGCACGGCTCACCCCTCTCCGTACGGCTCATGACGCTGGGCTGTTTCGTGTTTGGCCTCGCCCTGACCTTCACTGCACCGGTCTGGTTCGGCCGGATTGCCCGCCGCCGCCAGACCGAGATCGACCGGTGGCGAGGTTGGCTCGAGGAACAGAACCTCTGAGTCACCGGTGCGCCTCTCGGGCATCACCACTGCTGCGCACCCGAACGAGGAGCAACCCGTGAGCTGCCGCTGGGCGACAGAATGTCCCGGAATCCACTCGCCTCGCACGGCGCGGTGCGGTCTTCTGCGCTGGACAGGGAGCACACCGCGATGAGTGAGCCACTGAAGCCATCCGGCCCCGAGCTGTCGGCCGGGATCGAGCTGTCCGAGATTCCCGACGGCGAGATGCTCGCCGCCCAGGTGCAGGGCGCGCCCGTCGTCGCCTTCCGCCGAGGAGAGGAGGTCTTCGTCCTCGCCGGTGCGTGCGGCCACTACGGCGCGCCCCTCTCGGACGGAATCTTCATCGGCTACGAGGTTCGCTGTCCCTGGCACCACGCCCGCTTCGACGTGCGCACCGGCGAAGCGGTGAATCCGCCTTCCCCCCGTGGCCTGCCAACCTGGATGGTCGTGCGTGAGGGCTCCCGGGTCCGTGCCGGGGCGCGCCGGGATCCGATTGCTCCGAAGAACGTCCGGAACGCTCCGTCCTCGGTGCTGGTCGTCGGGGCGGGCGGCGCCGGCGATTCCTGCGCCGAGCAGCTCCGCCGCCGCGGGTACGACGGCCCCATCACCCTGGTGGCGAAGGACGCCGAGGGGTGGCCGCTGGACCGGCCGAATCTCTCGAAGGACGTGCTTGCCGGGACCGCGCCGGACGAGTGGCTTCCCATCCGGGGAGCCGAGTTCTACGCCGGGCATCGCATCGAGCTGGTGGACGCGGAGGTCACCCGGCTGGAGACCGGTCCGAGGCTGGCACACCTCGCCGACGGGCGCGCCCTCCCCTTCGGCGTGGCGCTGCTCGCCACCGGGGCCTCCCCCATCCGCCTGCCAATCCCCGGCGCGGATCTGCCGCACGTGCACGTGCTGCGGACGCTCGCGGACATGAAGGGAATCATCGGCGCGCTGCGCCCCGGGCTGAAGGCGGTGGTCATCGGGGCGAGCTTCATCGGCCTGGAGGTCGCCGCCTCGCTGCGGGCCCGGCAGGTGGAGGTGACGGTCGTCGCACCGGAGGCGCGTCCGCTGGAGCGCATCCTCGGCGCGGAGCTGGGCGGCTTCGTCCAGGCGCTGCACGAGGAGAAGGGCGTGCGGTTCCACCTCGGCCGGAAGCCCGCGACGATCACCCCATCGATGGTGACCTGCGACGACGGCTCGACCATTCCCGGAGAGCTGGTCGTCATGGGCGTCGGGGTGCGGCCCAACCTCTCGGTCGCCGAGAAGAGCGGGTTGAAGGTGGACCGCGGGGTGGTGGTCGACGCGAATCTGCGAACGAGCGCACCGGGCGTCTGGGCGGCCGGAGACATCGCCCGGTTTCCCCGTGGCGACGAGTCGTGGCGCATCGAGCACTGGGTCGTCGCCGAGCAGCACGGCCAGGTCGCGGCGAGGGACATGCTCGGCGTGGGCGCGCCATACGGCAACGTCCCGTTCTTCTGGAGCCAGCACTACGACGTGCCCATCAACTACACGGGGCACGCCGAGAAGTGGGATGCCGCGCAGGTCGCGGGGTCGCTGAAGGACCGCAATGCGCTCGTCGCCTACCGGCAGAAGGGTCGCATCGTGGCCGTGGCCAGTGTCTACCGGGATCGGGACAGCCTGCTGGCTGAGGACGCGCTCGGCCGGGGCGATCAGCCGGCGCTGGAGCAGCTGATGCGCTCGGTCCAGTGAGGCCTCCGGCTCAGTTCCTTGTCGCGGCGGCCGTTCTGGTCGTGGGAGCTGTCATCTGGTTCATCAGCACGGCTCCGACCCTGGCCTTCGCGGGAAGCTGGTCGTCCTACGATCGATCACCGACCGACCCGGATGTCATGATGACGATCGAGCGCACCACGTGCTTCGGAACCTGTCCCGGGTACCGGGTCGTCGTGTTCAAGGACGGTCGGATGGAATACGCCGGCGAGGTGTACGTGAAGGCGCTCGGCCAGGCGCAGGCGAGGCTCGGTGCACGGGAGCTGACCGAGATCCGACGTGCCTTCTCCGAGGCCGGATTCTGCCGTCTCGACCCGAAGTACGTCCGTTTTGACGTCACGGACAACCCATCCGTCATCACCAGCTTCTCGGGCTGCGATCCCCCGCTGGCGGTGGACCACTATCACGGAGATAAGCGCGCTCCGGCGACTCTCGCGGAGCTCGAGGACCGACTCGACGGGATCCTCCGGACTGATCGCTGGGTCGGAACTGAGGCCGAGCGCGAGGCCCTGCGGCCGAGATGGCAGGACGAGCGTCGGGCTCCGTCTCAGAGATAGCGCGCGGAGAAGAACACCCGGAGTCGCGTGTCCGTCCGCAGCAGGTCGAGCGTGAGGTCGGCGTGGCCCGGCACGTACCCGTTGCCGATGACCATCGTCACGTCCTTCCCCACTCCTTCGGCGCCGAGCGCGGCCGCGGTGAACGACGTGGCCATCGAGAAGAAGATCGCCGTCCCGCCGTCGCGCGCCGCCAGCACCGTGGCCATCTCCGTCCCGGGCACCGTGGCGCAGTTCACGACCAGATCGCAGAGCGCGCCGCCGGTCGCCTGCTTCACCGCCTCGAGCACCTCGACCGCCCGCGTCGCGTCGACACGCAGGCTCACGTCCGACACGCCCAGCTCCGCCAGGGCCCCGAGCGCCTTCTCCGAGATGTCGAGCGCGAGCAGCTGCCCCTTCCCGAGCATGCTGCGGTGGGCCTGGGCGAGGCACAGCGCCCCGCTCTTTCCCGCCCCGAGCACCGCGATCCGCATGCCCGGCCGGGCGTACCGTGCGACCAGGGCCGGTGCGCCGCAGACGTCCAGCGCGGAGAGCACCAGCATCTCCGGCATGTCCTCGGGAACGCGGGACCAGATCCCGCTGGCGAACAGGATGGCGTGACCCCGGACGTCGACCCGGTCCACGTCCATCCGGACTCCGCGAACCTCCTCGATCACCAGCGGGGTGAGGGAGAGGCTCACCAGCGTCGCGATGCGTTCGCCCGGCTTCACCTTCCCCTTGGCCGGATGGAGGAGGCCGATCTCCCGTACCCGCCCCAGCAGCATCCCCCCCGAGCCGGTGACCGGGTTTTGCAGCTTCCCGCGCTCGCGGACGATCTCCTGGATGCGCGCGACCACCGCTTCTTGCTGTCCCCCGCACGATTCCTTGATCTGTCGGAAGGACGCCGCGTCGACGTTCAGGCTCTCCACGTCGATCAGCATCTCGTCGGGGCGGATCGGCAGCGAAGGGTCCAGGCGCTGAGCACGCTGGGGCAGCACGCCCGGCTCGCCGACGACGCGGTCCAGTCCGTAGGGGTCTTCCGCCACGGAGGCGCGGCTAGCACGTTCGGCGTGGCGATGTCATGCGCCCAGGTGGCGCTCGAGGCGGCGGGAGAGGAACGCGAGCGACCGGTCGAACCGGTACGTCGTGCCCATGTGCCCGTCCTCGTACTCCTCGTGGACCACGGTGGCCCGCCCACCGCCGACGAGGCGCGCGAGCATCCGCGCACCCCAGCGAAGGCCGAACTCGTCCCGGGTCCCACAATCCACGAAGATGCTCCGGAGCGCCCGGAACGGCTCCGGGTCGCGCTCGACGAAGCGGACCGGATCCTCCGCGAGCCAGCTCGACCATACCCGCTCGTCGATCCGCGCGGTCGACGGGTCGAAGGGCAAGGCGACCCCCAGGGGCTGGTCCGGATCCGGCGAGTAGGCGGCGGACATCGCCAGCAGATTCACCACCGCGTGGTCGTCCCCGCCCATCTTCGTCTCGCGCACGCGTTGCTCGAACCCGTCCCACCACGCTTGCACGCCGCCGGCCCGGGCGAGGGCGGCTGCGGCCTTGGGGAACTCGGGGAGGTAGCAATATTCGAAGTACGCGTCGGCGGAGTGCGAGGCGATGTGCCCGAAGACGCCGGGGAACCGGCGCACCAGCTGCCAGGACGCGTAGCCGCCCGAGCTCCGGCCGGCGACCGCCCGCGAACCCGGCGCGCGAAGCGTGGCGTACGTCCGGTCCACGTGGCCGAGCACGTCCTGGACCAGCATCTGCCCGTAGGCGCCATTCCCCGGCGAGTCCATCCACTGGCTTCCGCCGAGCGAGGTGAAGCCGTCCGGGAAGACCGTCAGGAACGGGGGCACGCCCGAGGCGAACAGGGCGTCGAGCCGATCGAGGATGCCGGGCGCGAACGGCGCCACGTTGAACCACCCCAGCGCCGAGCCCATGAAGGCGTGCAGCAGCATCACCACCGGGTACGGAGGCCCTCCCGCGTCGTAGCCCCGGGGGAGGTACACGGCGCAGGGGCGCTGGACCGGGTCGCCGCGTGGATTGTCGGCGAGCGCGGCGCAGTGGATGTTCTGGATGTCGAGGCGACCGTGCGGCACAGCCGACGAGTTTGCTTCAGGGCGTGGGCTTCGGGAAGCGCCCCATGACCGCCTTGAGGTCCGTCCAGGCGGCCTTCTTCTCCGGCGGGTTCCGGAGCAGGTACGCCGGGTGGAACGTGGGCATCAGCGGAATCCCGACGTACTCCCGCCACTGGCCGCGCAGCCGTGTGATCGGCGTGTCGGTCCGGAGGAGGGTCTGTGCCGCGAACTTGCCGAGGGCCACGATGACCGACGGGCCGATGGCCTTCAGCTGCGCCTCGAGGAACGGCTGGCAGGCCGCGATCTCGTCCGGCTCGGGGTTGCGGTTCCCCGGGGGCCGGCACTTCACGACGTTGCAGATGTAGACCTCGTCGCGGGTGTAACCCATCGCGGCGATCATCCTGGTGAGCAGCTGGCCGGCGGCGCCGACGAAGGGGATGCCCTGGTTGTCCTCCTCGGCCCCCGGACCCTCCCCGACGAAGACCAGGCGGGCCTTCGGGTTGCCGACGCCGAAGACGAGGTTCTTCCGGCCCGAACAGAGCTTGCAGCGCTTGCAGTCGCCGAGGGCGCGACGGACCTCCTCCAGGCGTGGCGGCTCGTCCACGGTCACGGCCTCGGCGACGGGAGACGACGCGACGGCGGCACTCGCGGGCGGGGACGCGCCGCGCCGGGCGGGTGGAGCGGGGACCTCGGTGATCTCGGCGTACTCGACGACGACCGGTGGGGTGCTCGACCCGGCGACCGTCACCTCGACCGCGAGGGCCGAGGTTGCTTCGAGCGCCACGGCCATCGTCGCGTGCAGCTCCTCACCCGCGACGTCACGGTGCCAGCCCAGATACCTCCGCACGTCCGTCAGGACCTGCGCGAGCGAGTCCGCCGGAACCACCTCGTCCGCCACGCTGGATGTTCCTCCCCTGCTCCGGGGTCCTCCCGGGCCAGGGATCCACCCTCGCACCTCGATCCGACGCCGGACGCTTCTCGAGGGATCAGCGACTTCCGGGGCCCGACCCGGTCCGGAGCGCGGCGGAGAGGAGCGTCCGGATCTCCTTGACCTCCGGCGCCTCGTAACGCGCGGTGTTCCGCGCCAGGGTGACGACCCGTTCCATCCGCGGGGAGCCGAGGGCGATGGCCCTGAGCGGCGGGCTGGGGACCTCCAGCGCGCTTCGCGGAACCAGGGCGACTCCGAGGCCCGCGGAGACGAACGCGCGAACGGTCCCCATGTTCGCCGTCGCGAAACCGATGCGCGGAGTGAAGCCGGCCCGGTGCGCCGCGAGGAAGAGCATCTTCCGGACGGTCGCTCCGGCGCGGAAGCTGACGAAGGTCTCTTCCCGCAGGTCGGCCAGGTCCACCCGCGTCCGCTCCGCCAGCCGGTGCTCCGGTCCGACGATCAGCACCAGCGGCTCGGTGGAGAGCCGCGCCAGCGCGATCGACGGACCCGCCGCTCGCAGCCCGACCACCGTGGTCCCCACGCGCCCGAGGTGGATCAACCCGAGGTCCACCTCGCCTCGTCTCAGGAGGTCCAGGACCTGTTGCGTGTGGACCTCCCGGAGCACGAGCCGGGAGTCTGGATATCGGCCGTGGAACGTGGCGATGAGGCCGGGGAGTCGACCCTCGGTCAGCGTCTGGAGCGCGCAGCCGACGCGCACCGTCCCGCCCTGGCGCCCGGCGTGGGCCGCCAGCTCCCGCGTGGCGTCCTGGACGGCGAGCAAGATCTCCTCCGCGCGAGAGACGAGTCGCGCCCCGGCGTCGGTCAGCCCCGAGGTGCGGTTGGTCCGGGAGACGAGGCGCACGCCGAGCTCTCGCTCCAGGCCCTGGATCTGCTGCGAGAGAGCGGGCTGGGCGATCCGGAGCCGCCGCGCCGCGCGGGTGAAGTTCCCCTCCTGCGCGACCATCACCAGCGAGCGGAGGTGCCGGAGCTCCATGATAGCCTAGCCTTATCACATCATCCCAGCTCGATATTGGTGTCTTACCGTGGCGATCCGTATGGATTCGCCGTGAGGTCACCATGGGACGCGAGCAGGTCGGGCTGGGACGAAGGACGGTGTTGCAAGGCGCGGCGGCCGCGCTGGCGTTGCCGGCGCTCTCCAGGGCGGCGGGGCCTCCCGGCCGTCCCTCGGAGAGTCCAGCGCTGGTCGTGCTCTACCTGAACGGTGGGCCGGCCGGGTTGTTCAACAGTGCCGGGTCCTTCGTCGCGCAGCGCGGCTTCGGCGTGACCCGCGACAACGTCCGTCCGGTGGGCAACGGGCTGGTGGTCGATGCCGCGACGCTCGGCACGCTCCCCGCCGCGACTCTGGGCCACATGGCGGCGATCAACTTCCGGCACGGGCTGTACACGCACGACCTGTCCCGGGCGGCGCTCCTCCAGACCGGCAGCAGGAGCAATCTCCTGCTCCTGGCCGGGACCATGACAAGCCCGGCGCCGATCCGGTGCGCCGTCGTCAACAACCTGGGTCTTCCGGCGGGCGTCGAGCACGCTCCTCCAGCCGAGAACGGGGTGATGCTGGAGCGAGTGCTCTCCCTGTTGACGATTCCGGTCCTGACGGACCCGGCGCATGCGTCACCGGATCTGGGGCAGCTGATGGCCGCCTATGGCGTCGACCCCTGGATCACGAGCATCTCCGACGCGAAGACGACCCTGCTCGCGGCCGAGCTCCTCGTCCGGGGTGGCACGAGTGTCGTGTTCGCGCAGCCGGCCTTCATGGGTCGGCCCGACCGGCAGTTCGACACCCACAGCGACAGCGATGGGTCGAAGGCGCGGGACATCATGTCGTCGATCATCCAGGGCGTCGGGACGTTCGTCGCCCGCGCTCAGGAGATTCCCGGACGCAACGTGGTGATCGCGCTGTTGGGCGAGTTCAGCCGCACCGTCGGGGAGTCGGACCACGCTCCGGGCGGGACGGCCACCGTCATCGGCAAGCACGTGAAGACCGGCAGCGCCGGGCCCCAGACCGCGTCGGGCCTGCCTCCGCCGACCAGCCCTCCCGTGGCGGGGCTCTGGGCGTACCTGGCGACCGTGCTCCAGCTGAAGGAGCATCCCTTCGGGGTCAATCCGCATCCCGAGCTGGTGGTCTGAGCTTCCGGCTCACGGCGTCGCGGCGGCGGGCGTCGAGCGCAGAGCGGCGATCCGGTCCCACAGCCCGGCCGCGACGGCGTCCTTCGTCCCGGACAGCTCGAGCCGGCCACCGGCCCGGTCGACGATGACGACCGAGTTGGTGTCCACCCCGAACCCCGCGTCCGGACGGCTCACGTCGTTGGCGACGATCAGGTCCAGGCCCTTCCGCAGCAGCTTCGCGGTCGCGTTCTCGACCACGTTCTCGGTCTCCGCCGCGAAGCCGACGATCAGCGGACGGCGGCTCAGCGTGCGGGCCCGCTCGGCGGCCAGCGCAAGCACGTCGGGCGTGCGCGAGAGCGCGAGTGGACCCTCCGCGGCCGGGTCGTCCTTCTTCACCTTCTGGTCCGCCCGGTGCGCCGGCCGCCAATCGCTCACCGCCGCGGTCGCCACCAGGACGTCGGTCTGATCGAGGCGCGACAGCACCGCATCGCGCATCTCCTCGGCGCTCACCGCGTCCACCACCTCGAGGCCCGTCCGGTCCACCGTCCCGACCGGCCCGAGCACCATTGTCACCCTCGCGCCACGCGCCCGCGCCGCCCGGGCGATGGCCAGTCCCATCTTCCCGGTGCTCGG
>DASXGF010000388.1:0-4674 GCA_036489275.1 Myxococcaceae bacterium
GCTACGGGGCAAGGGCCCCCTCCGCCGCCCGGTTCCGAAGCCGGCCCCCCCGGCCCCGGTGCGGGTGGAGCGTCCGCTGGACCGGGCCGAGGCTGCCCTGGGAGCGCTGTTCCTCACCCGGCCCGAGCTGATCCGCGGCGCGGCGGCAGGGGAGGTGGTGGACGAGGTCACACACCCGGGGCTCCGGGCGGTCCTGGCGCAGCTGCAGGCGGGGGCTGCCCCGGCCGACGCTCTGGAGGGGGCGAACGCCCGCCTCCGGGCGAGCCTGGAGACGGCCCAGGGCCTGCTTCCCAGGGATGCCGAACAGTTGCCCGAGGCCTTCGAGACACTCTCCCGCCGCCTGAAGCTGACCCGAGTGAAGGAGCGGCTGGACCACATCGCCCGGAGCACCGCCCTTCTGGTGGGGGCACACGAGCTGGACGAGGAGACGAAAAGGTTGCAGGAGGAGCGGGGTGAATTACTGAGGCTGAAGCGCCTGCTCGAGGCAGCCCCCTCCCCAACCCCCACTGGCAGTTTGTGACCGTGCGCGCTCCGGTGTTAAAGCCGCGCGTTCGCAACTAAATTTTCCCAGATCTCCCGGAGTCGTTCCCCGATGCCCACCAAGAAGTCCGCCAAGTCCACCACCGCCGCCCGCTCGTCCCGGCTGAAGGCTCCCGCCAAGGAGAAGGAGTCGAAGAAGAAGCCGGCGGCCGCGAAGGCGACGGCCGACGCCAAGCGGGCGAAGAAGCCGGTCGCGGCGCACGAGGAGGTGGACCCGGAGGAGCAGGCCGAGGAGCTCGCCGCGGCCGTCGAGGTGGACCCCGACGCGGTCGAGGAGGCCGAAGAGGAAGAGCCCATCGCGGACCGCAAGGAGGTCAAGGACCTCCTGGAGGCGGGCCGGGCCAAGGGCTACCTGACCTACGACGAGGTCAACGACGCGCTGCCCGCGGACATCGTCTCGTCCGACCAGATCGACGACGTGATGTCGATGTTCGGCGACAACGAGATCGAGATCGTCGACGCGCAGAAGGCCGCGCAGGGCTCGGAGACCAAGCCCACCGTCGCCGCCTCCGAGGAGCCGGCGGCCAAGGAGGTCGAGGAGGAGGAGGAGAAGGACGAGGACGACGAGCCGGGTGGCAAGTCGAATGATCCGGTCCGGCTCTACCTCCGCAAGATGGGCTCGGTCTCGCTGCTCACCCGCGAGGGCGAGGTGGAGATCGCCAAGCGCATCGAGGAGGGCGAGAAGGAGGTCCTCCGGGCGCTCCTGGCCTGCCGTCTGGCGGTGGCCGACATCCTGGACATGGGCAATCGCCTCCGCAGCGGGAAGCTGCGCGTCCGCGAGGTGGTGAAGGACGCCCCGGAGGAGAACCAGGGCGAGTCGGAGGGCGAGGCCGAGAGTGAGTCCGCCGACGGCGACGCCGCCGCGCAGCTCAACCAGAGCGAGCTGAACCGCATCGAGCAGATCTGCAAGCAGATCGAACGGATCCGGAAGCACGCCGAGGTGGTGGACGCGCTCGAGGAAGAGCTCAACGGAAAGAAGAAGCTCTCCGAGGCGAAGCGCAAGGAGATCAAGCAGGAAATCCGCGACGCCCGCACCAAGATGATGGAAGTCCTGGAGGAGATGCGGCTCAACAAGAAGCAGATTGACCGCATCGTGATGAACCTCCGCGGGCTCATCGAGCGGGTGGAGAAGGCGGAGGACGAGCTCCGGCAGATGGAGCGCTCGCTGGGCGTCGAGATGAAGGAGCTGCGGCCGATGCTCCGGGAGTCCCGGGAGAATCCGGCCACGGCGAAGAAGCTGCAGAAGCGGCTCAACGTCACCCAGGAGCAGCTGGAGGCCATCGACCGCGACGTCCGCACCTCGGTGCGGAAGATCAAGCGCGTCGAGGAGGAGGCCAACCTTCCGGTGGAGCTGCTCCGCCGGAACTACGAGGCGATCCGCGTCGGCGAGCGCAAGGCCGAGCGGGCCAAGGCCGAGCTGGTGGAGGCCAACCTCCGCCTCGTGGTGTCGATCGCCAAGAAGTACACCAACCGCGGGCTGCAGTTCCTCGACCTGATCCAGGAGGGGAACATCGGCCTCATGAAGGCGGTGGACAAGTTCGAGTACAAGCGCGGGTACAAGTTCAGCACCTACGCCACGTGGTGGATCCGCCAGGCCATCACCCGCGCCATCGCCGATCAGGCGCGCACCATCCGCATCCCGGTGCACATGATCGAGACGATCAACAAGCTGATCCGGACCAGCCGCTACCTGGTTCAGGAGATCGGCCGCGAGCCCACCCCGGAGGAGATCGCCGAGAAGATGGAGCTCCCGCTGGACAAGGTCCGCAAGGTCCTCAAGATCGCCAAGGAGCCCATCAGCCTCGAGACGCCCATCGGTGAGGAGGAGGACTCTCACCTGGGCGACTTCATCGAGGACAAGAGCCTGGTCTCGCCCTCGGACGCGGTCATCAACATGAACCTGGCCGAGCAGACCCGGAAGGTGCTCGCCACGCTCACCCCGCGCGAGGAGAAGGTGCTCCGGATGCGGTTCGGCATCGGGGAGAAGTCGGACCACACGCTCGAGGAGGTGGGTCAGGACTTCGAGGTGACCCGCGAGCGCATCCGGCAGATCGAGGCCAAGGCGCTGCGGAAGCTGCGGCACCCGTCGCGGAGCAAGCGGCTGCGCTCGTTCGTCGAAGGCAGCTGAGCCCTCCCCTCCCCTGACGCGTCCACGGGCCGACCGGTTCGCTCCGGCCCTCCCCGCACCAGGGGGACGCTCGTGGAGCCGCGCGACCCGCGCGGCCCAGGCCGGGCTCAGGGCCCGTTCGCATTTCTGGTACCGGGCGACCTCGATCACGCGCCCCGGCTATGAGGCTCCTGTGCTGCTTCCTCGCGACGAGCTGCACCGGACGGTGGCGCGGGTGGTCCGGGCCATTCCGCGCGGACGGGTGCTCAGCTACTCGCGGGTTGCGGTGCTCGCCGGGCTCCCCGGCCGGGCGCGCCTCATCGGCAAGGTGATGGCCCGCATCGGGTCCCGGCTGCCCTGGTGGCGCGTGCTGCGAGCCGACCGAACGATGGCCGAGGAGGTCCGGGAGAAGCAGGCGCGGCGACTGAAGGCCGAGGGCGTGAAGGTCGGGCCGAGTGGACGCGTTCCGCGCTCGGCCTTCCTGCCCATCGGCGACGAGGCGCTTCACCGGAGAATCCGGCGGGGCGCCCGATAGCATCCCTTCGTCCGGTCAGACGGCCGGCGGTCCTGGCTGGCTTCGCAGGAGCCTCGGGTCGAGGAGCGCGGACGTGGAGCCGCAGGCCGTTCTCGTGGGCGAGGAAGCTCGCGGCGAGGTCAGCTCAAGCCCCGTGGGCGGACTCCTTGCACACGCATCCGATGCTCCGGCCGGCGCGCGGATGAAAAGGACGGCGGGCGACGGCGGTCCGAGAGGAACGCCGCGCCCGCCGACCGATTGCGACGTGGGTTCGTTACTTCGCGGCGGGAGCCGGCGAGGCCTGCTCCCCGCTCCGCTTCGCGGCCTTGTGCCGGGGAGCGGTCTTCTTCGCCTTCTTCTCCGAGTGCTTCTTCTCGGTCTTCATCGAGCCGTCCGCCTGGGTGGTGGACTTCGACTCGGTCTTGCTCTCCGACTTGGTCGCCGGAGCCGCGGTGCTGCTGGTGTCGCTGCCGCTGGTCGCAGGAGCCTGCGCGAATGCAGCAAACGGCAGGGCGACGGCCAGGACAGCGGCGGAGAGGATGCGCTTCATAGGTGCTTCGTCCTTTCGGAAGGAGGGCGATCCATTCGCCCCCGTTGCACCCTATGAACGGGTCATGGCCCCGTGCATTCAAACGGGGCTCCGCCGCGTGCGCTCCTCCTAGAACTGCAGGCGGAGCATCACCCGCCCGCCGAGGTAGCGGTCAGTCGCGCTCCCGGCCGCTTCTGGCTGGTTGTCGTCGAAGGTGAAGGACGTCGAGTTGTAGAAGCCGAAGATGCGGATCGCGAACGGGCCCGCGATCTGGATGTGGAACCCGAGCTCGGCCTCGATGGCCTTCGCGCTTCCGTTGAAGTGGGTCGAGTTCACGCCGGTCGCGTCCTGCACGGCGAGAGGCTTGTTGTTCCAGATCACATAGTCACCGCCGACGATGATCCAGAAGCCGCTGGAGACCGGGATGTCGAGACGGAGCCCGAACTTGTAGCCCGAGAGATCGAACTGCGGCAGGCCGTTGAAGCCGCTGCCAGCCGGATCTCCGTCGGTGACGAACTTCTGCTTGCCGTACCCGAAGAACGGCGTGATGGCGAAGTCGGAGTCCTTCCAGAAGCGCAGCCGCCACTCGATGCCGGCCTGCCAGCGCGTGTACGTCGTGCCCTTCTCGAACGGGTTCGCGGTGTCCTGGAACTTGCTCTTCAGACCCAGCGACATCGAGTAGTCGCCGAAGATGCCGATGCCTGCGAAGAACCCGTCGGAGAAGAAGGCGATCGGGTACAGCTCGAGCCGGGCGTGCGGCGCGAAGAAGAGCCCGATGCTGTACGGGCGGAGGATCGACCCGGACCCGACGTTCCCGTAGGAGAGGTTCCGGTTGATGAAATCCGATCCGAGCTCCACCGCGAACTTCCACTGGTGCCGCGGGCCCTCATAGCCCTGGTTGGCGCCGGCGTCGACCGCGACGGGCGTGTCGGCGAGCGACTTCTCACCGGGCGGCGGCGGGGTGGGTGTCACCGGAAGCGGGAG
>DASXGF010000402.1:0-3725 GCA_036489275.1 Myxococcaceae bacterium
GCGGGCGACGACCCCCGGGGACTACCTCCTGGTCCCAGCCCGGGCCGAGGCAATGTACGCGCCCGAGGTCTTCGGCCGGTCCGAGGGCAGCACCTTCCAGGTCCTGGACGAGGGAAACGTCGCCGCCCGCTGAGCCATGAAGAGTTCTCTGAGTTCTCTGAGAGGTCGTCTGGCCCTGGCGGGCCTGGCCGCCGCCGGACTCGGCGCGGTGTTGTTCGTCGGCTGGCCGCTGCCGGCCGGGCTGCTCGACCCCGACGGTTCACTGAGCGTGCGGGTGCTGGACCGGGACGGGGAGCTGCTCCGGGAGCTCCCCTCGCGGCGCGCCTCCCGCAGCGTCTCGCTTCCGGCGGACGTACCGGTGCCGGGAGCGCTCCGCGACGCGTTCATCGCCTCCGAGGACCGGCGGTTCGAGTGGCATCCGGGTATCGACCCCGTCGCGATGGCGCGCGCCGCATGGAGCAACCTCCGGGCGGGAAGGGTGGTCAGCGGCGCCTCCACGCTCACCCAGCAGCTCGCCCGGCTCCTCGTCCCGCGGCGCCGGACGCTCGCCGGCAAGGCGCAGGAGGCGCTCTGGGCGCTCCGGCTGTCCGCCCACCTCTCGCGGGAGGAAATCCTCTGCGCGTACCTCGACCGCGTCGCCCTGGGTCACGACCTGGTCGGCGTCGAGGCGGCCGCCCAGGCCTACTTCGGGCGGCCGGCCCGCACGCTCTCGGTGGGGCAGGCCGCGCTCCTCGCGGCCATCGCGCGCTCCCCGGCACGTGTCGATCCGTGGAGGGACCCCGACGTCGCCACCACCGCCATGCGCGAGGTGCTGGGACGCATGCGGCGCGCCGGCCGCCTCGACGCCGGCCTGGAGGCGCTGGTCGCGCGCACGGACCTGGACCTCGTCCCTCCGTCCCGAGCGTTCGGCGCTCCTCATCTCGTGACCGATCTCTCGGGGAAGCTGGAGACGCTGGGCCTCGGCCGCGCGGTCGAGGTGCGGACCACGCTCGACCCGGCGCTCCAGCGCGACGTGGAGCGCACCGTCCGCTCCGAGCTCGCGGCCGATCCCCGCCTCGGACAGGCGGCGGTCCTGGTCGTCGACAACGCGTCGGGCGAGGTCCTCGCCTACGTCGGCTCGGCCGACTTCCTGGACCAGTCCGGTGAGGGCCAGAACGACGGCGTCCGTGCTCGCCGCCAGCCGGGCAGCGCGCTGAAGCCGTTCGCCTACGGCCTGGCGCTGGCCAGCGGCTGGACGCCGTCCTCGGTGCTGAGCGACGTGGACCTCGAGGTCGGCGCGCCGGGCGGCGCCTGGCTCCCCCGCAACTACGACCGCCGGCAGCACGGGCCGGTGCGGCTGCGGGCCGCGCTCGCCAACAGCTACAACGTGCCGGCAGTCGAGCTGACGGACACTCTCGGCCCGGAGCGGGTGCTGGAGGTGCTCCGCGAGGCGGGATTCACGTCGCTCGAGGCGAGCGCCGAGCACTACGGGGCCGGCCTGGTCCTCGGCAACGGCGACGTGTCGCTGTGGGAGCTCGCCCGGGCTTACCGTGGCCTCGCCCGCGGCGGCGTGGTCGAGCCGCTACGGCTGGTGCGCCGCGCGATCGCGCCGCGGGGCCAGACGCTTCAGCCCGAGCCCGAGCTCGTGCCCCGGCGGTTCCTGCCTCCCGACGCGGTGGCGCTGCTGACCGATCTCCTGTCCGACGAGGTGGCCCGCGCACCGGCCTTCGGGCTGGACAATGCGCTCCGGCTCCCGTTCCCCGTGGCGGCGAAGACCGGGACCAGCCGCGCCTACGTGGACAACTGGACCGTGGGCTTCACCCGCGAGCGGACCGTGGCGGTCTGGGTCGGCAACTTCGACGGGCGGCCCATGCAGCGCGTCTCCGGCATCACCGGCGCCGGGCCGCTCTTCGCCCGGGTGATGCGGCGAGCGATGGCCGGGCTCCGCCCCGCGCCGCTGGTGGATCGCTCCCGCTTCGAGCACGCCCGCATCTGTCCGCTCTCCGGACACCGGGCCGGAGAGGCCTGCCCCGGCTCGTACGAGGAGGTGTTCCTCCCCGGGACCGCCCCGGCCGAGGCGTGCGCGATGCACCGGGTCGCCGACGGCCGGCCGGTCCTCGCCTTCGACGCGCGCTATACCGGCTGGGCCGAGCGCGAGCGGCTCGACGTCGCGCCCGTCGCCGGAACCGGCGGGCCACCGGGCTTCCTCACCCCGCGAGACGGAGATGAGTTCCTCCTCGAGGCCGGGGTGCCCGTTTCGTCCCAGACCATCCCGGTACGGGTTCGCGGGGAGGGGCAGCTCCGGGTCGACGGCGCGGCGACACCGCTCGATGCGCTCGGACGGACCCGGCTCGCCCTCGCGGCGGGCGTTCACCGGCTCGAGCTCTGGCCGCGGAGGGGTGAAGTACCGCTCGGCGCCGTGGAGATCCGCGTCCGGGGCGGAGAGCGGCGTCCCTGAGCACCCCGCAACGACCACGGGGCCACCGACACCCGGCCGTGTCGATGGCCCCGCGTTGAAACTGAATCCGTCTCGGCTGTCTTCAGCGAGCCGAAGGCGCCCCGACGAGGGCTCCCTCGTCCGCCCCCGGGCCCACGTCCTCGCCGGCCTGGGCGATGCGCGCTGCCGGCACCCACTCGCTGTAGCCCTGGGAAGTGGCCGCAGTCTCGGAGGGCTGCACATCCGCGAGCGCCAGCGCCACCGGGAGGCCCATGACGCAGAGGAAACCCGCCGCGACGCTCCGGACCCGCATCCAGCTGCTGCTCTCGAACTCGTTCTTCATGGCTGCCTCCGTGGCGGTCTGTCCCTGTGCCGCCGACGTTCCCTGGATATTGCATCCGCGGTGCCGACCCGAAGCGCCCGGAATCACGCCTGTTTCAACGCGATCTCGTGGACTGGGGCTCTACACACCTCCCCGGGTGTTGCTGGCGAGGCAACATGCCCATGGCGGCTGGCACAGGGGGTTCCGATGTCGGACGAGCGGCTGCTGTACCTCGCGGAAGCGGATGTGCGCGCGGCGGGCTTGCCGATGGGCCCGCTGATCAAGGCGCTCGAGGACGCCTTCCGGGATCTGGGGGAGGGCCGGGCGGAGGTCCCGCCGAAGATCGGCGTCCACCCCTCCCCGAGCTCCTTCTTCGATGCCATGCCGGCGCTGTGGCCGGCCGCCTCCGCCGCGGCGGTGAAGTGGGTGGGCGCCTTCCCGGGAAACCGCGAGCGCGGACAGCCGAGCACCTCCGCGCTCCTCGTGCTCAGCGACCCACTCGAGGGGCGCCCCCTGGCGGTGATGGATGGGCGCTGGCTCTCGATCCGGCGGACGGCGGCCTGCTCCGCGCTCTCCGCCCGGTTCCTCGCCCGCCCGGGGGCGCGGAGCCTCGGGGTGCTCGGCTGCGGCCTCCAGGCCCGGGCGCACGTCGAGGCCTTCCGCGCGGTCCTGCCGATCGAGCGAGTCCTGGCCTTCGACCGCCACCCGGAGCGGGCCGCGGGGTTCGCCGAGGCGATGGCTCGGGATCACCGGCTCGAGGCCAGCGCCCACGGGTCGCTGCGCGAGGTCGTGGAGGGACTGGACGTGGTCCTCACCGCCGCGGCCATCGCCACGCTCCCCGATCCCCCGATCGCCGCGGGGTGGCTGGCCCCCGGCGCCTTCGCCTGCAGCGTGGACTACGCGAGCCCCTGGAGCGCCGCGGCGCTGGGCGAGATCGATCTGATCGTCACGGACCACCGGGCCCAGCTCGAGGCGAAGCGCGGCTCG